>CAZVWW010000077.1:0-10786 GCA_964631265.1 uncultured Thermotogaceae bacterium | reverse complement strand
CTCCTTGCATATAATCTCCTCTCCGTTTTTTCAAAACTATTCTACCTTTTTTCTCTCTCGAATGCAAATCGATAATAAATAACCCTTCAAAATCATGCAGTAAAGGGATCCCGACGGGAACCGGTATAATACCGATGAGTTTTCTACAACTGTTACTCTGACCCCCTGACTTAACGGGAGCTGAATAACTCTGAGTTCCTTTATTGATCCTTTTCAGGAAACAAATACACGTTTTGGAGGCAGGTTCTTAGAACAAACCCGCTGAACACCGTGGTTGAAAAGTTACTTGGATGTCAAACCAATCTGTTCAGCGGATTGAAACACACACCTTGTAGTCAAACCGAAAATATCCGATGACCCGGGAGCGGGAACAGATGCACGATGGGTAAGACTTTCAATTCTTAAAGTGCTCATTGAGAACTCGCTGAATCTCTTCCTCGTGACCAAACAGGAGATGGCCTCCAGTTTCAAATTCAACCAGTTTTGAATTCGGAAGACGTTGATGCATGTTCTTTGCTGTTTCGAATGAGGCCATAGGGTCGTTCTTTGAATGGAAAATCAGGACAGGGACATCCAGTTTCTCCAAAACGTATTCATCGTATTTTTCTACAGGTTCAACGTTGGTAACATTTGAATCGTTGATTATCCCCTCTTTCTTGGGCTTTATGGGTAGCATCGACTCTAAGATTTTGTTCAATTCCGCCTTTTTTTCACTTGCGGCATTCTTATAAATCTCACTCTCTATACCAAACATTTTTGTGATTATCAGGGATTTCATTGGTTTCGCCATGACCCAAAACATGAAATCATTAATAACGGCATTCGGAGGGCCGGTCGGACCTTCCAGGTCTTTATCTGAAGGACCGCCTGAACCAACAAGAACCAGGCCTCTTGTCATTTCGGGATATTCGAGAGCAAACCGTAATGCCGATGCACCTCCGGCTGAAGTGGCCATTATTATAATTTTGTCTTTTCCAAGATGTTTAACCAATTCATTAAAGGCCTGTGCCTGGTTTTTCGGGGTCGGTTCTGCTGGCAAATCTGAATTCAGATACCCGAATCTTGAAGCACCGATGATCTCATATCCCTCTCCGAATAGTCCCTTTCCAGACTGCAGAGCCTGGTCATACCCCCCAACCAATCCGTGTGAAACCAATACAGGTATTCCCCGACCTTCAGTTTTATACTCAATATCACCAAAAGTCGATTTGTAGATTTCAGTTTGACTTTTTTTATTTGCTTCATAAGCCTTGTTCATGTCTTTTCTAAAAGCAATAAAGACAACACCGATGAAAATAATGACCAGTAACAACAGGATTATTAAAAAAATTCTCAAAACAACCCCTCCGTTCAAAATAATATATATTTAATATGAATATATTTTCTTCAGTTTATAATTGTGTTTTTTATGGTACATTATCAGAGTTTTCTTGTCAAGTGTTTTTTGTTTTTCCTGGGTTACGATGAGCTCAAAATGAATCTGTTTAATCTGCTTTGATGAATGTGCTAAACTATGAGCAGTAGATGATCGGGGGCATTCTTCACAGTAAGAATCAGAAAAGCGATATCAGGAGAGATTATGAGTCCCATATACTGGATAAATCAGAGGGGATAATATGTCAGTAAAAACTTTTTCATTGTTAAAATGGGGTCTTGCGTTATAAATGTCCCTAAATGCTGTATAATAATCTGAATTGATATTCAAGCATCTCTATCAAGAGGTCTTAAAAAAGCGGTGAAGCGTTATGCGGATGATAGCACTTTTGCTTGTATTGACACTTTCGACGGTTATCTTTTCCTCTCCCGGCTTATCGGGCATAGAGGAGATTGTTGAGAGCGGGACGTTAAGAATCCTCATGACAGAAGAGAACTGGTGGCCGTTCTCTTATGTGGATGAAAATGGGAACCTCGCAGGGGTGGACATTGAGCTTGCGAATAAGATTTGTGATAACCTCGGGGTGGAACCTGAGTTTGTCAGAAAAGACAGTTTTAATCAGCTTGCCGATAACCTGAAAAACGGGGACGGGGATATCATCATCTCCTATTATTCCTATACACCACAGCGGAGCGTGGAGGTCTTCCTGACGGATGAATATCTGGACAGCTCGGATTGCATCCTGATCAACAATCAAGTCCTCGAAAAGATTAAACAGGAATACTATGAACCTGATGCTGAGAATATCATTGAAATGTTGAATCAGCGCGGATATAAGATTGCTACGGTAAAAGATACCGCTCATGAAAATTGGGCGCGCGAGATTTTTTCCAATGCACAGATTGAATTGTATGAGAAGCAAGAAATCACCAATCTGTTAAAGAGCAAAGAAATTGATGCGTTCTACTTCGATGAGATGTGGACGAAGTTCTTCCTCGCGCGGAACCCTGAATTTTATCTAAATTACAGTTTCTTCAAACTACTGAAGAGTGATCAACTGGTAATCGGGGTTTCACCCGACAATCTCTCATTATACATCTGGATTGAAAAGTTTCTTTCCTCAAGTCTTGACATGAACGCCATCGTTGACAGGATGTATGAGCAGGCTTCGCAGCAAGCCCGGTCTTATCTGTCAACTGTTAATGAAACTGGCGAAAAGACCCCGATAGAAGAGCCCTTGAAGACAGGGGGGCTGATCGCGATCCTTTTTGTGGCATTTGTCATCATTTCTTTCAGTCAGAGGCGTCAAGAGAGAGGATCAAACAATGAAGATGGCAAAGAAGATGGCAAATCTGTTGTGAAACAAAACTGGCTGTTGAATTTCTGGACGATCGTCTTTTCAATGATCCTTGGATTTTACTGCGGCGCAGTCTATCCCGGTATTGTTGAATTTCTGAGTCCCTTCGGGGACATCTTCCTGAACTATCTGCTCCTGTTCGGAATCCCCATACTCTTTTTTATCGTGGTCGTAAATTTTGTCAAGCTCATGATGAAGATGGGGGGGCTGAAATTTTTCATGAAGTTTATGGGGATTATCCTCTTCATGTATCTGATTGGATCGATCATTGGCATAGCAGTTGGTGTTTCCCTGGAACCGGGGACAGGGCTCTCAAATGAAAACCGTCGGATGCTGGCGAGGGCGATGAACCGGGATACGGTTGATGCAATGGTTGAAAAGGTTGATATGTCTCCGGGGGCAGTCTTGTGGCAACTTCCTGAAACCATGGTTCAGGACAGTTTATTCAAATCCTTTGCTGAGAACAAAACACTTTCGATTGTTTTTCTTGCTATCCTGACGGCATTCGGCCTCAAATATCTGGATCGTGCCAAAAGAGACCGGGTGATAAAAGGGGTCGAGGTTCTGAACGAGCTCTTCCTTTATCTCTTCAAGTTATCGTACTATATCCTTCCGTTTGGGCTCTTTAGCATCATGCTGGCTCAGTCCCAGGTGTTTATGGAAAATGCCGGGATACTGCCCGCCTTTTTCATGTTCACCGTCTGCCAGTTGATCATCGTGGGCATATGGTTTGTCATCTCTGTATCCATCGGAAGTGTTAAAAACCGTATGACCCCCTGGCGGTATATCAGGATGCTTAAGAAGCCAATCATCATACTCTTTACCATTCTCTCGACGGTTGCGGCCATTCCGGCAGCACAGGACGTGTGTGAAAAAAACAAGGAGCTGAACGATGAGAGTGTCAAGGGCTCTCTTCCCCTGCTTCTGGTGATGCTTGTCCCCTCCGTGACAAGTATGTTTGCTCTCACTACGGTCTTCTTGATCCAACTGACTGGCATTGAGATACACTTTCTCGAATACTTTTTCATTCTGATTGGCTCTGTCGGTGCGACACTTGCAACAACCGGGATTCCGGCTCCCATTTTTCTCTTCGCTCTGTCAATTGTGGTAACCCCCTTCGGTATCCCCGTCAACCAGGCGATTTTCTTCATGCTTCCCTGGATTATGACAGGGGTTCGTTTGGAAACCATCAATTTTATTATGCTCGACTTCGGAGTTGTTCATTTTCTGAAAGGGAATAAACATCAAAAAGAACTGAAGCCATTAATGAAGAAAGAAATGCAATAAAAAAACAGAGCAAGGTGAGAGGACCGCTGATAAGGCAGTCCTCGTTCCAGCCCCGTCGTCTATCTGTCTTTTCCTGTTCCGGTTTTATGATGTGCTTATTTTTCCCTGGTCAGGACAATCTTCCAGTCCGTTTCATGAAATCTTACAGTTGTCCAGGCTGCTTCTTTGGTGACAGGGGTCTCTTTACCGGTTTCCAGGAATGTATAGTCTCCACTGCCTGTTTTTGAGTTAATCATCTCTTTTCCAAGGGAGAAGAGTTCTTCATAAGCGGCGTATAACTCATCTTTAAAGAGATTTTTGCCAATCTCATCGCTGTCCGTATCATAGATGATTGTACCGTCATTCTGCATAACCCAGAGCTCAAAGTTGGGATTCTCCAGTCTTTCTTTGAAAATCCTCCCGTAGAATTCATCCGGTTTGAGAAGGATGCTGAGTGAACCTTTGAACACCCCGGATTTATTAAAGACGGGCCATTCGACATCTATGGCATAACAATCTTCCTCAGACATGAAAAGCTCACTGATAACAGGCTTTTGTGTCTTTGAGATCCTTTTGATCTGTTTTTGGTCTGATATATCCACACCCTCATACTTTTTATAGGCGACAGGATGCAGGACTTTCATAACTCCCTGTGCGTTTACAAACGCCACATCCAGCGCATAAGGAGATTCGGAGTATATGGTTTTGAGTATTGATTCGATATTTCCGGGCAGTTCATCATGGGTTGAAAATTCTAAACTGGCCTTTAAAAGGCTGTCTTCCATGGTCCCCATCTTTTCCACAAGGGCTTCTTTCAGCCTGTCAAGATTTTTCACCATGCTGACGTGTTCATATCCGGATGTGAAATCGTACACTTTCTTTGCCAGGACGACTTTCCATCCTGTCAACGGATTTGTCTTGAAAAATCCGAGGTATTGACCTTGATAATCTTCAAAGGCGATCTTTCCTCTTTCGGACTTTTCCAGGTGTGTCATGAAGTCCTCTTTATCAGATATCAACAGTACATCGATGTCAGAATAAAGGACCCCTTCGCGGTTGGTCAACATGATTTGACCTTCCTCATTCACAGCAAACAGGAGAAGATTGTTCAGAGCCATCTCTTTGTTCAATGCTGTGTTGATTCCCTCCATGAACAAAGACATGGCGACATATCCTGTTATCTCATCGTCTTTCTCCACAGGAACAGCGAAAACAGCTGATTTTCTCCCGGAAGTCTTTCCGATAATGGGGGCTCCGCGCACTTCCCTGCCTTGCTCCAGTGTGTTAAAATAATCTCTGTCTTTCAGATTAACGCCTGTGAGATTTCTGATATGCGTATAGTATTCCCCGTCCGGTTTGATGTAAAAATAAAGCGCAGAATAACCACTTGAATTCTCTTGAATGGTTGCCTTTTTGAGGAAATCGGCTTTTATACTTTCCCAATCTCCTTTTTTTGTATAATCCTTTGAGGAAAGTGTTCTCAGAAAACGCAAGGAATCCGTGAACACATTATTGGAAAGCAACTGATAATGATCCAGTATCATCTCTTCTTTTCTGCCGAGAGAACTGATCAGCACATCCGTTTCATTGATCAGCTCAACGGGAACCGGGAATCCCTTTTCCCGGGCTGTTATAAGGCTTATTAACTCCCCAATGGAATCAGAAAGAGCAGCATTCTTGGCGTAATCTTCGTCATAGCTGTAAACGACCAGTGACTTTGGGACTGAACCCGCAGCAGATAAACCGAAGAATAATGCTGCGATGATGAAGATGATAAGACTTTTTTTCATGGTGTCACTCCTTTGTTTGAATAAAAAACGGGTCCTTCCTTCAACAGGGATTCTAAAACGGGCCTATTCGGTAGCAGCCATTAAGGATAACCTGTTCATTAAGTCGTTCAATAAAGCTTGGCAACAAGCAAAAACAGCTTTATCTTTCCCCCCTTCATTGGAGCTGAGTTTTCTTGAAACCACCAAAGTGTCAATGCTTTATTATAACCCATTTGCCCCTTTTACGTATCAATCCCAATATGAGTAAACGTTGATCTCTTCATATTTCTTAGATGACCCCTCTATCAGACAAACTGACAGAATACTGAACTATTATCTCAGTGTCTCTCCTCTTTTTTTGACCGATTTCAGTGTCAAAAAGGCGCAACAAATCGCGATGGCCATGATAGTCGGAATAATCACGATAGATGGGCCAACGGCGACACCGGCCATCTTCATTCCGATGATCTTTGAAACCAGAGCGGCCATCTGAACGGAGAGGAAGACAATATAAACCGGTGCCATCAGATAGCCGATCTTTCGCTTAAGCAAGAAAAACAGACCGGATACAAAAGACAGAGGGAGCAACAGGCCCAGATCCATCCCCTGAACGATGAGGGTTGTGTAATGCTCAACCTCGGGTGGGATGATTGTTCCGTCCATCAGCGGCGTCAGAACTGTCTGCAACCAAAGCATGCCAATGAGCAGGCTGTTGACGATCAAGAACCCCCCGGTTAATCGGTTGGGTGTCCTCTTCGAGAAATGCCCGGGCAGAGCTTGCATATCAAAGCTAAACAGGGTGGTTGAGAGGGCAAAGAACGTCAACCCCATCAGACTGATATAAACCGGGAATAAGTAATTGTACATGGCCATTATGGAGTAGAACAGATAATTGACAAAGAGATAGCTTAAAACCCCCGCCAGGAAAAACTTTCCTTTGAGGGATCCCTTTAAAGTCATGTACAGCCCGATAAGAAGCAACGGAATTCCAGCGAACAACGTTAGATAATCCTGGGCGATTCCCTGAACCGCAACATCTGCGGACATGTTGTGATAAATTCCCTTTCCGTACAATTCAATCTTTTCTCCATGCACCGATGTAAATTCTTTTAGGCCCTTCTCTTCATCAGAGAAAATACCGACGCTTGTAGCGATCGCGACTAAAATTGTGATCAGGATGATTAGAATCGTTAAAACACGTTTGTTTTTCATTTGTACCCCTCCATTTTTATCATTCAATATCATAAAAGATCGACAATGCCGTCCGTTTTACGCGTTTTTTCCACAGATTGAAATCCGGGATACCCCCGGGTCTTCTTCCGAAAAGCAGAAAGGATATTTCTCCATGTACGTATGACATCGCGTTGTTTACACGTTTTTCAAGCGCTTCTTCGGAAAAAGCGGTGGTCTTCTCCAGCATTCTGATGGTCTTTCTTCCCGGGGATGATATCCTGTCCTTCAGATTGTCGGGAACCTCTCCCAGGTCTTCGTACCAGATCAACTTGTACAATTCTCTGTTGTTATAAGCGTATACGATGTAACGATCGATCAGAGATTCGAGGGTTTGCCTTTCGAAAATGAACTCCCCCATCAGTTCTGTGGCTTTAAACATGGCATTCCACATCAATTCGTTGAAGTTTGGAAAATAATTGTACAGATTGGTATGAGCGCAACCCAACTCTCTTGCGATCTTTCTTAAATTGATGTCCCGGATGCCGTTCTTTCTTTGCACCATCTCCAGTGTGGTCTTGATGATCTTTTCTTGACTGATTGTCTTTTTATGCATCCTGCAGCTCCTTTGGTTACCAATGGTCATTACCAGTGGTAATATATTACCAAAAAGATCACACGTTGTCAAGTCAGGTTGTTTTCTCCGGGTGAGAGATGGTCTAAAAAGCCTCAAAATACGGTATAATAGTTTGAAATGTCTATTCAATAGAAACAACGCAGCTATCTAAACAATCTGGGTGCAGGTCACTCGGATAATGGCGCTCTTGACATTGGGGGGGCGTCTTTTAAGAACGAAAGGAATGAAGAGCTTGGATAAACGTGTTAAGTATTTACTCGTCTACATTGTCATCGCGATAATTGCCGGTGTTGTCGCTGTTAGCACCATCATCAAAGCCACTTCGGGAGAGATCCGTGAACCAGCAGCGGGGACGGTTCTTGTTGCAAATGTTTCATTTGCAACAAGAACCGTCCCCGCTGCTGGTTCACGCACAACTTGAGATATAAAAAAAAGGACAAAGGAGGCTAAAATCATGATGAAAAAGGTGTTTTTGTGTTGCCAGGTCATACTCGCACTTTTTATCTTTATCGGATGTATGAGCGAAACAAAGAACCCGGAGATTGTTATCGATCCGGATGATCCCACGATCGTACATGACAAGGATAGCTTTCAGCCGGGGTCGGTCTTGCGGTTTTCCTGGAAGGATCGTGAAGGCAATGTCCTCAGATGCCGTTTCACGCTTGAGAAAAACGGCGAGTTGATCCGATCGGAAAAAGGGATTACCGAACTTGAACTGAGGATTGAAGAAGAGGGTGCTTATACCGCTGAAATAGTTCACGAAGGCTCAAGGGCCTCAAAGAATATCTCATTCAAGGTTAACCGCCTCTACGGGGAGTTATACCAGTCAGACAACGGACTCTTCTTTAAAGACAGCATATCGGATTTTCTCGAAGAAACCTATCACAATACCTCCAAACGGGCGGTGTGGATCAAATTCTCCCGCCTGGAGCAATCGACTGTCACGAATGAAACCCCGGAGATCATCAACAACATGGTCCCGTTGAGTCTTGTGGACACCGATGGTAACGGTATTCCGGATCAGTTCATTAAAACATCGGACAGACAGGAGCCTTTGAAGATCCCGGTTGCCATTTCAACACAATACGGAACGGCTGTTTATTCTCAGATCCTGTACGCCGAAGACGCTATCCAGGCAACCAGATTCAAGGTCGTCGAGGGGGAGGCGGCCGGACATGAGATTCGATTCCCCAAACCAAGAATACTTGCCGAAACGGGATTAAAGCTGAATATACCGTATACCAGAACGATCTTCGAAGAACCCGATGATGATAAAGAGGATATGGACAGCCGTATGATCGAACTCCGTGAGCGATATGATTCGAACACCAAACCCCTCTTCAAACTGATAAAAAATCCGCAAGAGGCCGGGCAGAGGCTTGCAGATCTTGCTGTAGATATCAGTGCCTCGAACGTTGCCGCTTTTGGGTCTTATTATGATACGCAGTACATGCAGATTGCCTTGGAACTTCCCAAGAATCTTATGGTAAAGGCAGTTGAATTCGGCAATTTCTTTGAGAAGAAACAGGAGATGGCTTATTACCGTGTGATTGAAAATGAGGACAAGAAAATCCTCCTCCTCTTCAGAGGCATCACAGGCGGGGAGAGTGAAACGGGCGATGTAACAGAGCGCTTTGCCACGGTCTTCTTCAACGGCATCAGCGCCCGGGGGAGTGGGGAAGTCAATTTCTCATTCGATGCCACCACCTATTCACACCGGCCTTTGTTCAGAGACAGTGAAAACCGGTATGTGGACGGCTTTGTTTTTGATAAGGCACCACTCCATGTTGAGTGGTAAAAAGGGAGGTCCTGATAATGAAAAAACGTGAACTGCTGCTTATCGTGATAGTCTGTCTATCGTATTTGCTCTTTGCCAATATTCTACAAGATGCCGAACAAGGGGCCCGGGTTATCAATCAAAAGATTGAAGCCAGTGGATTGGAATGGGAGGCCGGTCCAAACGCTGGATTTTTGAACCCATTTATTGAGAGCATCAACGATATCGATACGTTTTACGAGGGACTCTGCGGCCATGAACCCCTCGAGGAAGAGCTCAAGCGATATTTGCCCGGACAACCCAAACAGAGGATGAACACCACGTTTGATCTTTTCCTCTCCTCTTTCATCCTCCTGGAACCTGAAACAATAGAGGGAAAATCCTTTTACCGGCTGGAGCCGGTTCGAAATCAAGCCCCCTACGGCAGCTGCTGGGCCTTTTCCACCCTGGCCTCTTTTGAGAGTGCGCGAGCTGTTCAGCTACTGGGAAAGACCGAAAACGGCAACAAAGATAATGCCCTCGACTACTCCGAACGATGGGTCGGCTATCACAATTACGATATGGTTGGGGGAACCAATCAGGATCAGGACAGGATGAACGGCGGGAGTTTTCTGTTTGCCATGTACAACGGGATACGATACGGGATGATAGACGAGTCAGCTGCCCCCTACTCACAGATCGTTGCCTCAATGGGCGAGGAGAAGATTCCGCTTCCGACATCGGCCTACGGGGCTCCCAGAACACACTCGAGTAAGACGGTCATGATCCCGAAAGCCGGCGGGTCATCCTTTAACGCCCAGGAGATTGGCTATTCTTATGACGAGTACATCCATATGATCAAAACTGCCGTGCAGCAATATGGCTCTGTCTCGGTTTCAATGACAGTCCCCGCTGACTTTCGAAGTTATAAGAGAGGTATTTATACGCCCACTGTTGATGACATCCTCGGCGGGCATGCGATCACATTAATCGGTTGGGCGGACGTGGATGAGCTTGATACGATAACACTGAGCGCAAAGACAAACCCCGATGCTAAAACGGTTTTGGATGAGGAAATAAGCACCTACACCTACTACGATGCAACCACCCAAACCACAAAGACAACCGACCTGTGCTGGATTCTGAAAAACTCCTGGGGATACAACTGGGGGGACGGCGGTTATTTTGTTATGCCGGCCATTTCTGAAGAAGAGTATAATGCACTGCAAACTGCTGAAGCTAAACAGTCTGGGGAATCTGATGCAATCGGATACTGGCAGATAGAGAATTCAATGATGAGTGTTCCCCTCTTCGATGAATACGAGAAGCACGCCGGGGATGAGTTGGATATCAACGGAGACGGAACCGTCTCTGAAGAGGATTTCAAGGCCTTGATCGATAAGATCGGTGAAACGGATGTTGCGCTGGGTGATCTGGCGTATCCAAAAGACCGGAA
>CAZVWW010000076.1:0-11381 GCA_964631265.1 uncultured Thermotogaceae bacterium | reverse complement strand
ATAATCCCTCCAAATGAATGTTGTTCAATGAGTTACTCGATTATATCACTTTTCCGGTTCCACTTCTTCATTTTCTGTCAATCCTCGCGTCCCCCCCGGGTTGGCGCGTCACTACCAGAAAACGTCCATCCTTGGGTGTTTACCTTCTTTCCCGGAGCGTTCCGACGCGGGAAAGTCTGCCAATAACCAAAAACAAAAGCAAAAAGGACATGAGCCGGGGGACTCATGCCGGGTTCACGGCTCCACGCCGGGGGACATGGAGCCAGATAAAAACCCGAAGCCGTCAAGCCGGTTCCACTTCTTCATTTTCTGTGATAGAATAAAAACAGTCCCCCGGAAAAACCGGAGGACTCGGGTGACTTTGCGAATCAATTTTTAGCTGTTTTCCTAAAGCACTTGCCTGTTACTTATATTATATACCTTATATCGTCAATTTGCAAGAAGGGATGAGGATAGCCATGGACAAAAGGAGTCAAGACAGCGGTTCTGTGAAAAACGGATACACGGAGATGATTAACCTCTTTGAACAAGTCAGGGAACGGCTGAACGAGGACGACCTGAAGTACGTTATTGAGAAGATCAATGAATATGATTACTGCCGATCGCCCGAAGAGGCGCAAAAGATTCAGGAAGAACTGATCGGCTTCTGCTCGAAGAGGCTGGCATAGGCAGTTGATCCGGCATGTTTAACGTTCGAAGCTGCTATTGTATAGCCCGATCAACCATCAGGATTCCCGACCTGATTGAACATGCCAAAAAAACCGGGCGCGCTTATGCTGCAATATGCGATGACAATTTTTACGCTGTTCCCCGGTTATTCAGATTGGCGAAGTCTGCCGGCGTTAAGCCCGTTTTCGGGCTTGTTGTCGAAACAGATGAAAACGATAGCTTTTCATTCTTCCCGTTGAACAGATCGGGTTATCTGGAACTTGTCGAATACAAAAATGGTTTATTAAAGCGTGAGGATCTGCTCAATTCCCGGCACCTTATTAAGGTCTTTGAAGGGCCGATTGAGGCCTTTGAGCAGTACAGGGAAAAACATTCGGACGTCCTTCCCGGGGTCTACGAGGATTATAAAAAGGACGAAAGGACAACGGGAGATGAGGTATTCTTTCAGCCGGTCAACATATTGAAACACGATCATGCCTATGCCCTCGAGATGATTGAGAACATCGGCCGGATCCCGGCGGAGGACCGGGAGGCCCCCTATGCCTATCATGACAATGCCGCCCTCATCGAACAGAATCCCGATCTCTCAGCGCCCCTCGAAAAACTCTCCGATTTGGCAAAAAGGATCGACGAGTATGATCTCAGGACAGATTATAAGATTCCTCTCCCCCCTCAGAGTAACATTACACAGGAGGAAGACTATATTCATCAGTACGCCCTTGAAAAGATCGAAAAACTCGAAGAGGACAAACGGGAAACCTACAGAGACAGGTTGGAAAAGGAATACCGGGTGATCTCAAAAAAGGGGTTTACACGATATCTCCTCCTGGCAAAGGACATTGTTGAAACCGCGAGGGAGATAGGGGCTAGTGTCGGACCCGGTAGAGGGAGTGCTGTTTCCTCACTTCTTGTGCATCTCCTGGGAATAACAGAGCCCGATCCCCTCGAGATGGATCTGATCTTTGAAAGATTTCTGAGTATGGACCGGTCGGATGAACCGGATATCGACATTGATGTTCAAGACACCCTGAGACCGGAGCTTCTGAAGAGGCTTCGAGAGCGATACGGCCAGCACCGGCTGGTCAATGTGATTACATTCGGCACATACGGCGAGAAGCTCATCAGACGTGAGGTGAAAAAACACCTGAGAAAAGAGCCTGGCCCGGAGGATGACAAAAAGTCAGATGAACGTATCAGAGAACTCCTCCCGATTATTGAGGGCCTTCCCCACCATGTCTCAACCCATGCTGCCGGCCTTATATTCTCCTCGGCCGATCTCCGGTCGATGATCCCCCTTCAGGAACTCGATACCTCTCAATATATGACCCAGTATGAAATGGAGGGATTGAATGAATGCGGCGTTTTCAAGATGGATATCCTCGGTTTGACAACCCTTTCAATCCTGAACAACATGGCAGTCGATTTCAACAGCGCTAAGATAGAAGACAGGGATGTCTACAAGAGTATAAAACCCGAAAACCTGAGCGGTATCTTTCAATTAGACAGTAGGAGCGGGCGAAATCTGACCGCGAGATTCACCCCGGAGAATTTCAACGAGCTCCGGATTCTCATATCACTAAACAGGCCGGGACCGGGACAGAGTGGTCTGACAGACGAATGGATAAAGAGGAGAAACGGGAAAAAACAGGTCACCTATGTGCACCCGCTTGTCAAAGAGATTTTTTCCGAAACCCACGGTGTGCCGATCTTTCAGGAACAGATCATGGAGATGTCCATGAAACTGGGAAACTTCTCCCCGAAAAAGGCGAATAGCCTCAGAAAGGCAATGGGAAAGAAGGACGGGGAGACCATGCAGAAGTTGAGGGAAGACTTCATCAAGGGGTGTATGGAGAACGACCTTGATCTGGCGTCTGCCTCCTCCCTCTTCGACAGGGTATCGGAATTCGCCGGATACGCTTTCAACAAGGCCCACGCAACGGCCTACGGTTTGATCACCTTTCGCAGTTCATATGCAAAGCTCAGAAAACCCCTTCATTTCTTCAAGGCTATGTTCAACGGGAATCTCGGGAAATACAAGAAGTTGTTCTCATTTGTCCGTGAAGCGGGGCAAAAAGGCATCCGGGTCCTTGGCCCGGACATCAACAAGAGTCATATCGATACAACCATCGAGGGTGAAAACCTCCGAATAGGCTTTCGGTTTATAAAAGAGATGGGTCCCGGCAATGCGGCAAAGATTGTCGAAGAAAGGGAAAAAGGCGCGTTTAAATCCCTGGAAAATTTCTTTACCCGTGTCCCTGAAAAATTCTTAAATGACAGAATCCTGAAGCGGATGTTCTGGGCAGGTTGTTTTGAGAGTCTTGAAAAGGGACTGACACCGGATGACCTTCTCACACTCCGGGATAGAGGATTGAACAATCTAAAGAAGATTGGCTCCCGCCTCTTCGGCGACTCAATGACGGAGGAAGACCTCATAGAGAAGAAACCCGGCAAACCCGGCAGGCAAATACAGGAGCAGATCAGGGAGGAATACACGAGCTTTGGCTTTCTGCTTCATTATCAACAATTTTTTAAGCTCAGTCATGCCCCCTTTTACGAGGATGATCTGCATCTGGGACTATGTACCGGCAGAGCATCCGGCCGGGGCGAATACGAGATTTTTCTGGGACATGAGTTTGTTAAAATCCGCCATAATAAAACTCTGGCGGAGGGCGATATTGTTCTGATCCACAACAAATGGAACAGAAAACGTTGCTGCGGTTTCTTTTATCCGGATGAATCCAGGCTGAGTATCTTTCAGAAAGACCTCAGCGAACTCCTGCCGGATATTAAGAGTAACCTGGCAACGATAAAGTCGGCTGGAATAAAAGTGATCTCAACAGAAATAGCAAAATACAGAATGGAGGTAAGAGTATGATACTCAAAGGCAAACCCCCTGCACGGGAGATAAAGGAAGCGATCAAAAAGAACGTTGACGAATGCCTGACAACCCCGAAATTAGTCACGATCAGTGTTGCCCCTGATCCGTCTACGCGCTCCTATATTAATTCCCAGGCAAAAGCGGCCAAAAAGCTCGGAATTGATTTTCAGCACAGAGAACTGACAGAAACGTCAACATTGGAGGATCTGAAAAAGGCCATAAGCGAAAGCAACGACGACGATACCATACACGGGATACTCCTGGCCATGCCCCTTCCGGCAGGCTTTGACAAACGGGAGGCTGTCTCCTGGATGAATCCCGCTAAAGATGTGGAAGGGATTACCCCGACAAATCTGGGACTTCTCTTTTACGAGAGTCCGTTCTACTATCCGTGCACGGCCGAAGCGGTCTTAGTAGTGCTGAGTTATTACAACATCCCCTTAAAGGGCAAAGACATCACGATCATCGGCAGAAGCACCACTGTGGGACGCCCCCTAACCCTTATGATGCTGGAAAGATCAAAAAATGCCACCCCGAGAACCTGCCATACGAAAACAGTTGATATTGAAAAAAAGATCCGTGAATCAGAGATACTCATCGTTGCGGCGGGAAAGCACGGCGTTGTGACAACCGAGATGCTCTCGGACGATACCATCGTGATCGATGTGGGAATCAATTTCATTGACGGGCATCTGACGGGCGATGTGAAGCGAAACAAGGCGCTCGAAGAGGAAAAGAATATATCAATAACCCCGGTTCCCGGTGGTATCGGAAGTATTACAACGGCCCTTCTCATGTCAAATGTAGTCAACAGTTGCCTCGCTGAACAACTGGAATAACCATTAAAAAAAGCCCCGATGAACCGGGGCTTTTTTTAGCTTTAGAATAGATTATTCTTCTTCAATATCGACGTCGATTGTCTTCTTCTTTTCCTCTTCTTTTTTCGGCACTCTCAAGTCAAGGACGCCGTTGTTGAACTTAGCCTTTACGGCATCAACATCTGCATTATCGGGTAATGAGAACTGTCTTCTAAACGATCCGTAACATCTTTCAACAACATGGTAATTCTTCTTCTCGTCTTCTGCTTTCTTCTCTTTCTCACTCGATACCGTCAATACATTGTCTTCAACGTTGACCTTGACGTCATCTTTGGTATAACCGGGTAATTCGAATTCAAATACGTACTCATCGTCGGTTTCATAGACATCCGTACTCGGCATTGCAATACTGCTTGCTGTTCCACCCGTCAGGAAGTTGTTGAAAACCTTGTCGACATCCTTCTGCATGTCTCTGAAAGTGTTGAAAAAGTCGTCTCCTCTTCTTCTTCTAATGATACTCATGTAAAACACCTCCGTGATTTTCGTTGGTTAATGACTTTCATAAAACAAGACGCACGAGCAGGTGTTTTTATTTCACATCAAGTATATTGTTTTATTCGTTTCGAGTCAAGTAATTATATATAACTAAACTCTTACCTTCTTCCACATCTCCTCAAGGACCATCTTGGTGATGGCGATATCGATATCCCGTTCCTTGAGGGTCTTCACGTATTCTCTTGTTTTTTCTATAATGACCGGATCAAGCGAATTGTTGGCATGAATAAAATAACCGACACCGTGCTGGGCCTCCACAACATTCTCGTTCGAGAGTTTTTCAAGGGCACGCATCACCGTGTTGATATTCACGCCGAATGTCTTCGACATGGTTCTGACGGGCGGGAGTTGCTCACCGTCCTTCATATTACCCATCAACACTTCTTTTTTGATCATGTTCATGATTTGAAGGTAAACCGGGAGGCCTTTGTGTTTATCCACTTTCGTTAGCACTGTAATCACCTCATTTCCATGAGAATCCTCTCTTTTTATCCGGGCTCTCACAGGGATTCTTTGCGAAACGGTACAAATTCTTTCTTACCCTGAAGATATCCGAGGACAAGCTCTTTGAAATTGGGATATCTTCCAACGTCTGCATTTGTTTTTAAGAGGGTTTCATTATTCAGTATCCCAACCACTTCACCCTGAGGAACAACCTCACCGGTGTTGACAATCCGGTGTTGTTCCTTGGCGTTGTCGATCGTGTCGGTATAAAGGATCTCCCCCTCTCTGATGATCGCAAACGCAGTTGAAATCTCTTCGAGTTCGTATATCTCATGAGAGGAGATCACAACGGTCTTTCCCTCTTCCTCTTCGATATAATCTTTGAGGACTTTGAGGATCTCTGCCCTGATAACCGGATCCAGGTTCTGGGTGGGCTCGTCGAGCAGCATCAGATCAGAGCCCGATGACATACACAACGCCAGGTTCAGCAGGGTCTTCATCCCCATGGAATAGGTATTCACTCTTTCGGAGAGTTGAAAGCTGAAATGATTGGCAAAACTGGAGAAGATCTTGTCATTCCAGTGTGGATAGAGCATCTTCCACATATTCACATAATCCTCGCCTGTAAACCGCGAGAAAGTCAATCTCTCCTCGGGCATCACGGCAAGCCGTTCCTTTGTCTTCGAGTTGATGTTATCCCCGAAGACATTGATACTGCCGGTATCCGGCTTGATCTCACCATAAACCGATCGAAGGGTGGTTGTCTTTCCCGCACCGTTGGGCCCGATCAGGGCGAATATCTCACTCTCTTTTATGGTCATCGATATATCGTTCAGGACCCGTTTGGATCCGAAATTCTTCGTCAGGTTCTTGATCTTGATACTCATTTTGCCGCCCCCTTTTTGTTAAACAGATAAAGCGCCAGGGAGAATAATGCAAACGCAAATGCCGCCGAAGCAAAAACATTCCCCTGTGTAATAGGACTCACATACCAGTAAAAATTCTGATACGATCTGCCGATAGAAGCCAGTATCCAGTCCCCGATCAAAACCAGCAGCGGCATACCAAAATTATCCAATCCGGATACCACAAATATCATGGCGATCGAGAAATAGCTCGTGGCAAAGATAATCGATTTTACAAGCGTCATCAAGATGAAATCCGGCGATGTATCCCACGGGATTGCGGCCCCTACAAACTGAGTGACCGAAATCAGCGTGATCATAAACAGCCAGGATATCACAAAGAGTTCGACCAATGTATAGGGTAATGCCATCATATTCGTTGTTCTCTTCTGTTGAATATCCCAGGCGAGCATACTCGTGGCAAGCAGGAAGAGAAAGAGCCCTTTCACTTCATAACTCGGGATCAGAAGGAATATGGAAAAGACGAACAGCCTGCCGGCCTTTTCGCTGAATTCCTTCATAAAATAAGCTTCGATTCTACTGAGCATATCAAACACCTCCTGTTGGTTTAATATTTATTGACATGAAGTTTAAACATGTCGCCCTTCTTGTTCACGCGAAGGGTTGAGTCCGGATCATCCGGGGATCGAATGTTGAAGTTGCCGAACGTTGAACTCAGCTCAACCACTCTATCCCCTTTCCATTTGTTCAGGAATTCAACATTTCCGTTCAATATCTCGGAGTTGATCTCAAGGTACTTCAGGGCATAGATGTCGGCGTTGAAATTCATGGCATCTGACGAGAACACAAAATCCCCGCCGTCCAGGTCTGAATCCCAGTTCAAGGCATCGGTATCAACATTCGCCCGCTGTGCATTAAGGGTTCCGGTGACATTCAGGGCCTCGACACGTGCCTCGAATTCATCGGTACGGATATCTCCGTGAACCGTAGCGGCATCGTTGTAGATGGCTATCCTGTCATAGGTGAAATCAGATGGCATCTCGATGAGCGGATGGCGGTTCATCCTGAAATCCGATCCATCCAGCACAATCTGTGTTTCGTCATTCTTGTATCGCACATGAACCCCCGACGGATAGTGAATGCCGCTCAGGTTGGTTTTAAACACAAGCTTTAAGCCATTCCCCCTCAACGTGACATCCTTCTTTGTCTCGGCATAAGAGTCCGGATCCACGAGGGCATGGTGGCCACCTTCCATGCCGGTGTTGAAATTCATGCCAAAGTTTTTCATAAACCATGGAATATTCAGCGAGTCAATATGGTTTATAGCGGTATAGGCACCGCCAACCGCCACAAGGACGAGAACCAGAAAAACAATCATCAGGACCTTGAACTTCTTAAAGCAGAGCGCGAATAATATCCCGGCTACTCCGGCAAAGATGATCCTGAGGGGAATCCACGGTGAAAATGTCGCCAGAAAGGCCAGCGCAAAGGCAATGGCCATCTTGGTGATAATCGGGTATCTTCTTTCCATAATAGGGCACCTCCAAAAATGTTTAGTTATTTAGTGTTCTATTGTAATATAACACATAAAAGTTTATTTGTCAAGCATATGCTGTTTTTTCTGTACTTGACCCTTGAATCCATGTATGATATAATACATCGCTCGCTGGGGTCGTAGCTCAGCTGGGAGAGCGCTACCTTCGCAAGGTAGAAGCCGTGGGTTCGAATCCCATCGACTCCAGAATAACAGATGCCGGGGTGGCGGAATAGGCAGACGCATCGGTCTCAAAAACCGACGAGGTTGATCCCTCATGCGGGTTCAAGTCCCGCCCTCGGCACCATTTTCACTTAAAAATCAAGGAGACGAATAGGCATCCGTAGCTTATTCGTCTCCTTGATTTTTTGTCCGATCTTAGGTCTTGCTGAATAACTCGGAGGAATCAGGGGGGGACGGGGTGGATCAGGGGGACAGGTCCCTTGATTATGAAGTCGTAATCAAGGGACCTGTCCCCCTGATCCACCCCTGATTTCTGTCAGTCACCATTCAACTTTATTCGCAGAATCCTTCTGACAATATCATTTTCCTCCTTTGTCCCGATGGTCACCCTTATCTTTCCCTTCAGTCTGCCGTTGAACCGGCGCACGGCCACACCGTTTTGTTTAAAGTCATCGTATGCGTCCGTGTTGAAGAGGATGAAGTTGGTCGAGGACCGGACGGCGGCTATCTCTTGAAACTCTTCGTACAAGCGGTCCCGTTCCTCTTTGATGATCTGAATCTGCTCATTGACCAGATCTTTATGGGTGATCAGTTCATGGGCCATCCTTGCCGAAAAGCTGTTCAGGGAAAAGGGACTCTGAATCCGCTTCCACATCCTGGAGATCGGCTCCGATGCAACAGCATACCCCACCCGGAGCCCGCTTATCCCAAAGGCCTTGGAGAAGGTTCTCAGCACAATCAGATTGTCATACGTCTCCAGCAAATCCAGATAATCGTTGTCCGAAAACTCAACGTAGGCCTGATCCAGGACAACGGGCACGCCTGTCTTTAATATTGTCTCGATACTCTCCCGCGGTATGTCATTGCCGGTGGGATTGTTGGGCGAGCAGATGAACACAAGATGCTCGCCTTTCAAATCATCCGCAATCCCGTCAGGGATGTTGTATTCGCTGTCGAGGGGTATTTCAACGTGTTTGATGCCCCTTCTCCCGGCGTAGAACCCGTACATGGAGAAGGTCGGCGCGAAGGTGACCACATCCCGGATGTCGAAGAGGCTGATGATCTCCGGCAGTAGGGCATCGCTGCCGCTGGCCAGAAAGACTCTGTCGTATGCCGCCATATCTTTTACTTTTGCCTCCAGACCCAGATCGTTGGCGATCTCTCTTCTCAGTGTTTCAGAATCGATCTCGGGATAACGGTTCAGGGGAAGGTCGAGAAAATCGGCCAGGACCCTTTCCTTTATTCGCAACGGGACATCAAACGGACTCTCATTTTTGTCCAAACGGATCTTTGGCAGATCCTTCTCGACGGTATAGGGTTGCATTTTCATAACGCTCTCGCGGAATCTCATTTTCCATGCCTCTTTTTGAGCTCTTTCACAATCTCGTCTAATGAGACGTCGTTGTAATTCGTCAAGACCAGCATATGATAGAGCAGGTCTCCGAGCTCGTAAACCAGAGATTCGTGGTTCTCCGCCACGAGGACCTCAACGGCCTCTTCGCCGAATTTCTTGTATATCTTTTCCCGCCCCTCCCTGAACAGTTGGGTGGTGTATGATTCGGGAGGCATCTTTTCTTTTCTGTCCCCGATCAGGGCTTCGAGCTCTTTCAGGAAATTGAGCGAATAATCCATCTCATCTGCTTTGTCGCTGGTCCCGTTCTCCAGTGAGTTGTAAAAACACGAATAATGACCGGTATGACAGGCATTTCCGGTCTGCTCCACTCTCATGAGAAGTGCGTCGTTATCACAGTCCGCTTTGAGCGACACAACCTTCTGCACATTGCCGCTGACCTCGCCCTTTCGGCGTATCCGCTTCTTGGAGCGTGAATAATAATGGGCGTATCCGGTTTCCAAAGTCTTCTCAAGCGCTTCCCGGTTCATATAGGCCAGGGTCAACACCTTTCCCGCTGTATCCTCCACCACAACCGGGAGGAGGCCTCCCTCTTTCTGCCAATCAAGATTCTCTATAAACGATCTTCTATTGTCTGACATTGATACCATTCCTTTCCAGTTTGTTCTTCAGATTTTTGATCTTCACCGTCCCGTAGTGAAAGATGGAGGCGGCCAATGCGGCAGAGGCCTTTGTTTCTGTAAAGACCTCAACAAAGTCCCCGGCACTCCCGGCTCCCCCGGAGGCGATAACGGGAATATTAACCCGCCCGGCGACGGCCGCTGTCAGTTCGATATCAAAGCCCTGTTTCACCCCGTCGGTGTCCATCGAAGTCAGGAGAATCTCGCCGGCTCCCAGCGCTTCAACCCGGGCAACCCATTCGAGAGCGTCGAGACCCGTATTGAGACGCCCGCCATTGATAAAGACCTTGAAACCGTCCCCCATTCTCTTCGCGTCTATGGCAACACAAACGTTGGCCGAGCCGATAATTTCGGTTGCCTGACGGATGATATGCGGATGCCTCACCGCGGCCGAGTTGACAAAGACCTTGTCCGCCCCGGTCTTGATGACTTCCACCATCTCCTCCGGTTTCTGGAGGCCTCCCCCGACTGTGAAGGGGATGTTGATACTCGAGGCAATCTCACGCGCCAGGTCTTTCAACATCTCCCGTTTCTCGTGAGAGGCCGTGATATCCAGGAAGACGATCTCATCCACCCCCTGTCGCTCGTACTCAACGGCACATTCAACCGGATCCCCCACTTCTTTGATATCCTTAAACCGTATCCCTTTAACAACCCGTCCTTTCTGAATATCCAGGGCGGCAATAATCCGCTTTGAAAGCATATCAATCCCCCCGTCTGTTGATTTCAGCAAGCTCTTCTACAGTGACTTTACCCTCGAAAAGGGCTTTGCCGACAACCACCCCTGAAAAACCCATCTGCTCTGCTCTGAGGACATCATCAACGGTTGTAACCCCACCGGCCAGTATGGCGACGGCATCGCCCCAGAATTTCTCCATATCCGAGATACCGGAAAGCGTCCCGTCTTTTTCGATATCGGTAAAGATAAACCGGTTGAAATAGGCCTTCAGGCTCTCAAATGCCTGGGCCACACTCATCCCGGCACTCGCCTGCCATCCGTCGATGGCAACCTTTCCCCCTTTATGATCGAGACTGACGGTGATATTGTCAAATTCGGAAGAGACGGCTTGAACGAAATCCGGGTCCAATGCCCCGGTTCCAATAATGGCGGAATGGATCCCGGTCCTGTAGGCGTCTCTCAGCCCGGCAAGACTTCGCAGCCCGCCCCCGTACTGAACGCGGACACCGGTCTCCGAGACGATCCGCCGGACCACCTCCAGATTGTTCTTTCTCTCCCCCGAATCCAGACTCCCGGTAAAGGCCCCGTCGAGGTCGATGACGTGCAAATAATCAAAACACTGTGCATATTTCTTTGCGATTTCAACCGGGTTGCCGTAGACCTTCTTCTTCTCCTTCTGACCTTTGTAAAGCCGCACTGCCTGTTGATCGATCAAATCGATTGC
>CAZVWW010000075.1:0-11503 GCA_964631265.1 uncultured Thermotogaceae bacterium | reverse complement strand
GTGTCAATGGGGGTGATGATGTCATCCGTGACCTTGACACCAGGTGTTCGCGCTATCGCCTCACAGAAATCGTCTTTGTTCATATCGCTCTCAAGCCTTAAGAAAACCGATTCACCATGGCTGTATTCAGTGGGGACTCTTGCCGTGAAGGGATAAACGTTGATGGTTTCATCATCAAATATCTTCCGCGTCTCAAATATCATCTTGGCATCTTCCGAGCTGATACCCGTTGTCTCATCCAGAGTACCGATCAACGGGATAACATTCCCGAATATACCGTGGGAAAAAGCGGGCTCGGGAAACTCACTGTGATCTTTGCCCGTCACTTCGGCCCTGTACTCCTCGAGAGCAGAATGCCCCGCCCCGGAAACGGACTGATAAGTCGACACAATAATCTCATTGATGCCATATTGTTTAATACCGTTCAGTGCCAGAACCATCTGGATGGTCGAACAGTTCGGGTTGGCAACAATCCCCTTATATTTCCTCAGTTTTTCACCGTTTATCTCCGGCACGACAAGCGGGACTGCCTCATCTCTTCTAAATGCAGAGGAATTGTCGATGACCGTATTGCCATATTCAGCGGCTACCGTAGCAAAACGCTTTGACACCCCGGCTCCGGCTGAGAAAAGCAGATAATCATACTCTTTTTTCATCTCATCCTCTGTCAGTTCTTTAACCATTATCAGTTTCCCTTTGTATTGCAAACGCTTTCCGGCAGATCTTTTCGAGGCAAAGAGGATTAATTCATCCGGATCGATTTCGTATTCCTCTATCAACCGTATCATTGTCATACCAACCTCTCCGGTTGCCCCGGCTATCCCAATCTTCAAAAAACACACCTCCAAAAAATAGAAATAATAAAAAAAAGACGCTATCAAACGAGCGTCTTTTCAAATGTATATGGTTCATCATCTGTGAATCGACGCCCCACGGATCCAGTCCGTGACAGTAGCCCGGGTTTTTCCCGAACTCCCAGACATCAAGACCCGGAGAGCGGATCGTGATACCTTCGGTGATCTTGCCTTTCAACCCCCTCTCGCTCTCTCCTTTATACCGGGGAATCTACTCATCGCCATCACGCCTTCGACTCAAAATATTTATTTTTCAACTAAAACAGTATAACACGAAGTGTTAAAAAAACAAAACCTCACAGATGTCGGAAAAAGATTAAACGATGCTATCAAAGCGCCTTATCAAGTTTTGAATCCCAGAGTCTGTTGACATTGTCAATCCCCTTGCCCTTAACGGCATTATAAACTGCCATCTTGGCAGATTGTGCAGCCTGCGTGGCATTCTGTCCGAGATTGAAGGCTATCAGCGTGTTAACACCTTTCTCTGCCAGCCTACTGATCACCATGGGGCCTACGCCGTGTTCGCCGGAAATATCGTTTTCAATGATCTCAGTATCGCCGGTTTCCGAATTGACAAGTCCAAAATATTTGGCGCGGGCAAATCGATTGTTGACCTCTGATTCCAGTGAATTCTCTTCCAGCGGAACGACCACTTTGCCAAAGTCTTTCCGGCAATTACCTTCTTCATGGTGGTTATGATGACCACCATTACCGTCTTTTCCACATCCGTAATCGGTATCTTTGAGCTTTTCCTGCAAGTACTCATCAATTAACGAGCCCACTGTACCTTCTGCCCCTTTGATAACATCGATTCCAAAAGAGTTGAAAAAACTGATCGCCCGGGTTCCCACTCCTCTCATGATCATCAGATCCACACCGTTATCATTAACCCACTTCGGTATCTCCCCGGGACCATGTTGCATAAACGGATTTTGCTTTATTTCCAGGTTTTCCTTCTTCCCCTCTTTAATATCCACAAAGGCAAAATACGGGGCATGGCCAAAATGCTCGCTGATCTTTGATTCGTTTCCGTTGTCATCTAAAACGGGTACACAGATTTTCATTGAAACAACCTCCAGATTATATGATTATATTATATAGCTATTATAACAGAACCATAGGGGGTTTTCAAATCCATCGAAAAAATGTTAAAATAAAGAGTTATTCATTTTCAATTTGAAAGGACAGTTACATTATATGGAAAAACAAGAATTAAATCGGGACTTGTTTGACAGCTATATCGAAACGGTTACTTCTTTTTTGTCAGATTTACCACCGGTTATTTATGAGAGGGCTAATTTTTACTATTCCCACGGGAAAGTGACGAATTTTACAGCAGATATCGCCGGCACTAAACTCAATATCAAAGGGGTTGTACTGGGAACGGCCAAGTATTATACCAGTATGGAGATTGATCCAAAAGGCATCAATTTCTTTTGCACATGCCCCCATTTTGCTTCAGGTCATTTCTGCAAACACATCGGCGCGTTAAGTTTAAAGTTTCTTGAGAAGGGGGACAAAATCAAAGAGGATATGTCAGGAAAAAACAGACTGGATCTCATCAAGATGAGACATAAGGAATTTCAAAAGAAGAACGAGATAAAGAGTATTATCAGGGAGATTAAGAATCAGAAGACAAGAAGTCTGACTCAGTCGCTTATTGAGCCGGATGAAAGAACGATCGTGATCGAGCTCAACCAGCAGAGTTCCGGGTTGAAGATCATTCCCTATGATCAAAAGTTCGGGGTAAAGGGATACCCTATCAAGACCGGTAGAAGAGAGCTCGGTATAAAGGATTTGACGAAATATCCGGACGACCGTTTCTCAAAGCTGCTGATGATGATCAATTTCAGCATGGATCAGATGTATATTGAGGATATTCATTCATTTGTAGAGGTCTTCAAAGGCTTCCCCTACATTAACTGGGAGGGCAGAAAAGAGAAGGTGGTTTTTGCCGCCCCGCTTCAAGTAAAGATGGAAAAAGGAACCGATGCAATTGACCTGATTCTGGTTAATGAGGAAGAGGATATTAGAATAAACCCCGATGAGTTGATCAAAACGACGAAATATCTCGGGGATCATTATTATCCCATATACGGCCGTTCAGGTAAAGCGGGGCTGGTTTATAAAAACAGGATTCATCCCGTGGACAGCCATTTAAACGGACGACAGCTTGAATCGCTCATCAGACATCGCGAAATATGGAACAGAGTTCTTGGACAATCCTATCCCAAGGCGAATGCATCATCGGAACAAGCCGTGACTGAAGATTTTATCAAGAAAGAAGTCATTGGTCCGCTAATGTCGTTCGGTGTGAATATCAGTGAGAAAGTGACCCCGACAATCAACCTCAAAGAAGCAACCCCGGAAAGAAAAGCGGTCTGGATTGTTGAAAGATCCGGAAAAACCTTTACGCTTCAATTAAAGTTTTCCTATTCGGGCATCAAGATATCGCCTGAGAACGGCGACAGAGAAATGGTCAACGTCGAAAAAGACGAGGTATACAAGCGGGATGACGAATTTGAGCAACGACACAAGAAGATCCTGTCGGAGAATCTTCCCAATCTGAGCAGCGAATCCTCAGGATGGTTCTGGGAAGTCCAGCTGGAAGATATACTTACCATTATCGATGATCTTTTTCCCCTGTATTCAGATGAGATAATCCTTGACTGTGATCCGAAATTAACCAGAATTGCTCATCCCGAGACCAGCGTGCAGGTTGAGGTTAAATCGGGTATTAACTGGTTTGAAATGGGCATAGATGCAAAAATTGGAGATAAGGAAATACCGGAAAAAGAATTAAAAGAATTACTTAAAACCGAAAAGAAATATATTGAAATCAACGGGGAATACTATAAGGTGAACAAGAAAGAGATCGGAAAGCTTCACAGGATCTCCCGGAAGCTAAAATCATTCTCCAAAAAGACGAAAGAATCCTGGCACAGAGTCGATATCCTCAACGAATTAAATCAGATCGAGAACGTTCAGTACGATGAACGGGTTGGCGAGATTATCAAGATGACCGAAGATTTTGAAGGCATCAAAGAGTACATGCTGCCGAAAGGATTCAACGGGGAGCTCCGAAACTATCAGAAAAATGGCTACAACTGGCTCAGATTTTTAGAAGAATTTAAGCTGAACGGTATCCTGGCCGATGACATGGGCCTGGGAAAAACTGTTCAGACGATTGTCTTGCTCCTTTCCTATTATGAGAGAAACCTTGGCCTCAAAGCGATTATCATCGCACCAAAATCACTCCTGAATAACTGGCATAGGGAGCTTAAAAAGTTTGCCCCTGTCTTAAAGAGTTCTATCTATCACGGCACAAAGACAGAACGCAGAGAGCTCAGAGAAGAGAAACCGGACATATGGATCACCACCTACGGCACCTACCGGAACGACGTGGACTTCTTCACTGAAAATGAATTCGACTATTGTATTGTAGATGAAGCCCAGCATCTGAAAAACAATCAGACGAAGACGTTTCGTCAGATGAAAAAACTGATATCAAAGCACAAAATCGCATTAACCGGAACGCCTGTGGAAAACTCGTTGAATGATCTGAAGAGTCTTTTCGATTTTCTGATACCGGGTTTTTTCGGCTCTAAGCGCGAATTCAAGAAACACTACTGGAAATCCCCCGGTCTGCTGAGACAGAAGATCAACCCCTTGATTCTGAGGCGAAAGAAAGAACAGGTGTTGAAGGAGCTGCCGCCGAAGACCATTAAAAATTTCTATGTGGGCATGACAGAAAAACAGGAAGAGCTTTATCATACCTATTACCGTCACGCAAAAAATGAGATAGACGACATCACAAGTGATGAAAAAGGTTGGCGGCAGAACCGGCTGACCGTCTTAAAACACATCCTCCGATTAAGGCAGATCGCCACCCATCCGGGGATGTTCATTGATGATTACGCCGATCACAAAAACGTTTCGGGAAAACTCGAGTCATTGATGGAACTACTCGATGAGATAACTTCAGAGGATCACAAGGTTATCGTCTTTTCACAATTCTCAACAATGCTTGCGCTAATTGAGAAGAATCTCTACAATTATGGTTTGAAGAGTCTGAAAATCGACGGCGCAACCAGAAAACGGGACACGATCATCGAGAACTTCAAAAAAAACGCAGATGAAAAGATACTCATGATGACGTTGAAGGTGGGCGGACTCGGTTTGAATCTGACAGAAGCTGATTACGTGATCATCGTTGATCCCTGGTGGAATCCCGCTGCTGAGATGCAGGCCATCGACCGGACTCACCGGATCGGACAGAAGAATCCTGTCATGGTCTACCGGATGATATCGAACGGGAGCATAGAGGAGAAAGTCTTAGAATTACAGAGCCGGAAACTCGAGATAGTGGAGAATGTTGTGGATACCAGGAACGATATCAGCAAGGATATAACCCCCGATGATATCAGAGAAATGTTTGATTAGGTTATGGTATAATCAGGACGAAAATAACCTGTTGAAGGAAGCAAGGGGTGTTATTTTGATTTACGCGCTTGATATCGGAACAAGGACTGTCGTGGGAGTATTGGCTGAAAAATTCGATAATTCAATAACCGTTTACGATAAAGTCATGAAAGAACATGAAGAAAGAGCCATGCTTGACGGTGCTATTCATGATGTCAATAAAGTCGCAAAGGTTGTCGAGGGTATTACACGGGAATTGGCAGAAAAAAACGATGTGTCATTATCAAAAGTATCTGTGGCCCTGGCCGGACGCTTTCTCAAGACATCACTCGGAGAATCGGAACTCGATGTTTCAAACGAGCATTCCATCAACCGGGATACGGTTCGTATGCTCGAGATGGAGGCCATCAACGAATCCATCAGTTCGCTTGAGACTGACGGCAGAGAGATGTACTGCGTCGGTTATTCCGTGCTCTACTATACCCTGGATGATGAATGGATCAAGAACCTTGAAGGGCAGCGGGGACGCAAAGCCACTGTAAAGGTTATTGCAGCCTTTCTGCCGGCTTACGTTGTGAATGCCATGATGAATGTCCTTGAAAAGACAGACCTGACACCCCGGCACATTACACTCGAACCAATCGCGGCCATCAACCTCGTTGTTCCTCCGGATCTGCGGAAGCTGAACATCGTACTGGTTGACGTGGGAGCCGGAACGAGTGATATAGCCGTTTCCCGTGACGGGACAGTCATTGCCTACGGAATGGTCCCCATGGCAGGGGACGAAATAACCGAAAAACTCAGTGAACAGTATCTGATAGATTTCAAAACCGCTGAGAGGATAAAAAGAACACTCAGTACAACTGAAGAGGAAGAGATAGAGGTCAAGGATATATTGGACAGTCCGGTGAAGGTTACAAAAGAGGAGTTTCTCGAAGTTATCAGGCCTGTGATCGAGGAGATCACGTCCAGCATATCGGATGAAGTCTTAAATCTGAACGGAAAACCGCCCGTTGCCGTCATGATAGTCGGTGGCGGTGCAAGAGTTCCCGGATTCCCCCAGAACCTTGCTAAGAGGCTTGACCTTCCTGAAAACAGAGTCGCATTGAAAACGGTCGAGAATATCGAGATGATTGAAGACAAGACAGACGGCATTAAGGGTAGTGAGTACATCACACCAATCAGTATTGCCAACAGTGTTGATACCAACACCGGCAGTGTCTTTGTCCGCGTTGTTGTGAACGAAAAGGCCGTTGACCTGATGGGAATGGACAACAAAAACACCATCATGCAGGCTCTCCTGCAGATGGGATACAGGGTCGAAGAGATTATCGGCAAACCCGGTCCGGCGATAGCATATGATCATAACGGAGATATGAAGATCGTTAAGGGAAAGCCGGGGAAAGAGGCCAAAATCACGATCAACGGTAAAAAGGCGGGTATTCACACAAGACTCCAGCACGGGGATGTTGTTAATTTCGAATCCGGAAAAGAGGGGGAACCCGCTGATCTGTATGTTTCAAATATTGTTGATCCGGTTTCTCTGGTCGTCATCAATGATAAAAACCCGAAAGGGCAAAACATCGACATCCTTCCCCCGGCAAAGATAAACGATGAATTAGTCACATCGGATGTTCAAATAAAAGATAACGACAGCATTGTCACGTCACGCGGCTGTTCATTGGAGTTTTTATTTGAAAAGATGGCCATCGAACCAAAAGAATTTATCAGAATCTATCTGAACGATAAGCCTAAATCGATTCTTATTCAGGAAATCCTGGCCTATCGTGACAATAAAAGGCTCGAATTAAAAGATCAATTGTATTCCGGTGATGTCATCCAACTGCAGGAAAAGGAATACAAACCGAAGGTCAGGGATTTGATCGATGAGACAGACGTTCAATACTGCAAGGTCATCGTGAATTCACGGGAGATGGAGATTCCTTCAACAACCTATAACATATCGGTGGACGGCACAAACGCCGACTTGGAAACCGCCCTTTACGATGGTGCCGTTGTTGATCTTGAAATAACCAAAACACCTCCAAAGGTAATTGATCTGCTTGGCACAATGGACATCGATCCAAGCAGTCTGAAGAGTTTCAATATTAAAGTCAACGGTGAAAAAGCGGCATTTATGGATCTGTTGACCGAAGGGGATAATGTCGAAATAGAACTGGAAAAGGAAAAGAGCCTTTAGTCCATAAGGAGGGAATCGGATGGGTATCCTAACCGTAACACTTAACCCGGCACTTGACAGAGAAGTGATCATCCCAAACTTCACGGTTAACGAGTTACACAGGGTTTTTGACAAGAAGAAGTTGATCAACGATCCCGGTGGTAAGGGAATCAACGTTTCAACGATGTTATCGAAACTCAACAATACCTCAAGTATCGCCATGGGTTTCCTTGGCGGCTATACCGGTCGTATCATTGCCGAAGAACTGCGAAGAAGGTTTCCGAATATAACCCTGAACTTCATCCATATCACCAGCGAGAGCCGGGAGAACCTGTCGATACTGGATGAAGTCAATCACTATATAACCGAGATCAATGCGCCGGGACCGGCAATTGAAGAGGCCGATCTCATGCATTTTATGCGCCTCTTTAAAACCGTCGTATCAAGAACAAAAACCACTGTCATCTCCGGGTCTGTCCCGCTTGGCATACCCCTGGATATCTATGCGGACCTGACTAAGATCGCCCAAAACAACAATAACAAAGTCTTTGTGGAGGCAAGAGGTCAGTTGCTGACCAACGTTGTTAAGAAGAACTGCCCGGATGTTGTAAGACCAGACATGAGGAGCACTAACAAAGTCATGGGCAAGGAGCTTAACACACTCAACGATTACATCGAAGCCGGAAAGGAAATTATCAGCTATGGCGCTGAACTGGTGGTTATCTCTTATAAAATGAAGAGTGATATCATCTTTACCCGGGACGGTGTCAGATTATTGACCATAATGGATGAAGAACTGGATGAATCACATCTGATGGGAACCGGCGATGCCTACGTCACTGCGATGATTCATCATTACTATGAGATAGAAAAAGACCTTGTCAAGACTGCTGAATTTGGAATGGCCGCGGCATTAGCCAAAACAAAATATTTGAAGAAGGAAATGCCTCCCTTATCAGAGATAAATGAAGCTATTCAACATATAAAAACCGAGAAAATGGACTGAGGTGATGATATGAAAGTCGGAGACATCATGATAAAGGATATATCAGCAGTTTTCGAGGATGAAAATGTTGAAAGGTTTATCAGATTATGTGCCAATCATATCAGAACGGGGATGCCGGTTCTGGACGAAGAGATGCACATCCTGGGATATATCAGTGAAAATGATATTGTCAACGCCGTCATACCGTCGTACTTTGGTATGCTACAGTCCGCTTCGTTTATACCGGATACCAATCAGTTAAAGAAAAAGCTCTACCAGATTAAAAATGAACCCATCAGCAAATACATGGCCAAATCTGTTATCACAGTCAAAGAAGATGACACACTGCTACATGCCTCTGATCTCCTGATCCGTCATAAATTCTTCTCACTCTGTGTTGTCGACAGTGAAAACAGATTATCCGGGATTGTCAACCGGTCAAGGATCCTGCTCGGCGTACTGAAAGAACTCGAAGAAGAAAACCCGGAAGGAGAACCCTGAAAAGATTGAATAAAAAAAAGAAAATAAGCTTCATCACTCTGGGCTGTAAGGTCAATCAATACGAGACTGATTATATGGCCCAGTCTTTATTGGACAACGGCTATCTGAGAACGGACCTGACCGCCGACACGGATTTTGTGATTATCAATTCCTGTACAGTGACAAATGAGGCGGACCGAAAAACCCGGCAGATGATCCGGAGGGCAAAAAGAACGGCCCCCGATGCCAAAATCATTGTCACAGGCTGTCTTTCCCAGGTATCGCCGGAACTCATCCTCCCCGAAGTCGATTATCAGGCGGGCAACCGGGCAAAAACCAATATGCCTCAGATCCTTGAGTCGCTGGAGAATGCCGAAACTAAAGCCCCACCGGTGTTTAAAAAACCGGATGCATACTGGCTTAGAAAAAAAGAATTGAATATGGTTTTAAAACGCCCCGGCAATCAAACCCGACAGTACCTGATGGTACAGGAGGGTTGCGACAGAGGGTGCACATACTGCAAGATATTCCATGCCAGAGGCACTACCCTCAACTCAAAAGCCCCTGAAACGGTGATCAAAGAGATAAAAGACCTTCTTGCCCGGGGTGTCCAAGAAATTGTTCTAACAGGCATCAATCTTGGAAAATATCAATACGGACAGGATAACCTGGCCGACCTGATCAGGAAAATAGACCGTATCAAGGATTCATTCAGGATCAGACTCAGCTCGCTTGATCCGGATCATGTGGACGAGGCAATCGTGGAAACATTGAAAAGTGATAAAGTATGTCCTCATCTCCATCTTTCGATTCAAAGCGGATCTGACAGTGTCCTTTCCAGAATGAACAGAGGCTACACCAGAAGTACTGTCCTGAAAGCCGTTGAAAGACTGAGAAGACTGAACCCGCTTTTTTCCATCTCCTGCGATATAATAACGGGCTTTCCGGGAGAGACCCTTCAGGATTTCAACGAAACAATCACCCTTTTAGAAGAGATTGAACCCCTGAAGACCCATATTTTCCGTTATTCCCCAAAGAAAAGCACACCAGCGGCAAATTATGAGCATCAGATAAACGGAAAAGAGAAAAAGAGACGGGCAGCTCAACTCAGAAATACGACGCTGCAGATCTCTAAAAGAGTCAGAAAAAGTCATATTGCCGGGAAGCGGTCCATCATTGTCGAGCAGTTTCTCAACGGTACCGTTCACGGCCACGATGACTATTATTTGAATCATATCTGTAAAACTCTCAGAGCGTACAAGCCCAATAACAAACTGCAAGCTGTTATAAAAGGCTTTCCCGAAAATGACATGCAGGATGAGGTGATATCAGTTGAGTATGAGGGATAATCTCATATACATGAACGATAAGTGGATCAACAGGGATGATGCACGGGTGTCCGTTTTCAACCCCGGTTTTGCCAGTGCAGAATCGGTTTACGAGACGCTGAGAACGTACGATGGCAAAATCTTCAAATTCTTCAGGCATTATGAACGGTTAATCAATTCAGCAACCGCCATGCGTTTTTCAGTCCATAAAAGCAATGCAGAGCTCGAAGACATCATCTACGAGGGTATGGAAAGAAATGGTATCAAAGAGGCCTATATCAGGATACAGATCACGTCACTGCCCGATACAATCGTCAGTGTTAAAGCGCTTCCCGAACGTAAACATGAGATTTATGAAAAGGGTGTCCCGATAGGTATTTCGCCCATTAAAAGAAATGCCTATATGTACAACGGAACGGCCATCAAAACCACAGCTGCTCTCGACGTCTTTATCTCAAGATTAAACAAACCACCCGAATACTACGACTGGTTGATGATGAACACTACCGGAAAGATTGCCGAGGGAAGTTTTTCAAACGTCTTTCTTGTCAACAGCGGTATACTGATGACCCCATCGCTTGAAACGGGCATACTCTCCGGTATAACAAGAGAGGTGGCAATTGAACTGGCTGAAAAGGAGACATTTCCCGTCTTTGAAAAGACCATAACCTCAGACGAATTAAACACAGCTGATGAAATATTCCTGACCCATACAAGCAGGGGAATTGTACCTGTCAGCCGGCTTGAAAAAAAGGAGCTCCCCGTAGGTCCGGTAACAAAAACACTAATGGACGCGCTAAACCGATTCGCAGGTTCCTAAGCGTTTGAAAAAAGTTGGGATATATGTTATTATATATATGTACTATACATATATATAAGGAGGTGCTGGTTATGCCAGGTTTTGACAGAAGAGGTCCGGAAGGACAAGGACCAATGACCGGTAGAGGCCTCGGAGATTGTAATCCGGATAACAGACAGAATAATCAGGACGCAGCAACAAATCCAGATAACAGAGATATCGAATTTGTTCGTGGACCGGGTTTTGGCCGCGGACTTGGAAGAGGATTCGGCAGAGGTTTAGGCCGGGGCTTTGGCAGAGGTTGCCGCGGAAGAGGACGCGGTTTCTTCGGCCGCGGTCGTTGGTAAAAAAAAGGAAAGGAGTCTCCCCGGAGGCTCCTTTTTTTATCAGTCCAAAATCAAAAAATCAGGGGGACAGGTCCCTTGATTATGAATTCGTAATCAAGGGACCTGTCCC
>CAZVWW010000074.1:0-11532 GCA_964631265.1 uncultured Thermotogaceae bacterium | reverse complement strand
AGATGGTTGAGAATGACTTTGAAAAACCACCGCCAATAGCGTTCAGAGGTGTTTTACCCATTCTCATTTCCTCTTTTATTCTTTCAAGTACAATAATATTTCCGTCAACTGTGGTCCCGATTGTGAGCAGTATACCGGCAATACCGGGAAGGGTTAGTATGAACCGTCCTCCCGCCATGACCCCGAGGAGCAATATCGAGTTGTAAATAAGTGCTACGTCTGTCACAACACCGAAAAGCCCATAGACGATCAGCATATAGACCAGAACAATTCCCAGTCCGAAGAGGCCGGCTATCAAGCTGGCCCGAATGATATCCTGACCAAGTGTTGGCCCGAGTGTTCTCTCCTGCAATTTGACGAGATTCGCCGGCAGATTCCCACTCTTGATAAGTGCTGCAAGCTCCATTGCCTCCTGTGCCGTAAAGGAACCGGAGATCTCGGCCTGCCCGTTTCTGATGGCCGACTGCACAACAGGTGCAACGAGTACCGTTTCATCAAGGATGATGGGTAACTGTTCATTGATGAAGTTCGATGTAATTCTACCGAAGAGATCCGCTCCCTCGCTGTTGAACGAAAGCTGTATTCTGAATCCGCCCCGCTGCGTGTCGGGTGCTGCGGATGCATCTTTAACCTTTGAACCGTCGAGATAGTATTTTTGTGCCCCTAACTTCACGTACGGTCTGATCAGATACCAGACGTTTGTGTCGTTGACCTTGTTTCTGGACTTCAACCATTCAGTGTCAACATAATTGATGCCGACTTTTTTCGCCGGCTTCGTATCGGATTCTTCTCTTTCAAGAATCTCACCGAAATAGAGTTTTCCCTTTTTTCCGACCAGTCTCTCGGCAACGCCCGGATCCTTAACACCGGGGATTTCAACTCTGAGTCTTGTGTCCTGTCCGCTGCCGACTTTGGTCACGTTTGCCTCTGTGTAATTGGCATTATCCAGCCTCTGTCTGACAACCACCACAACCTCATCTGCAATCTCAGAGATTGTCTTGTCAGATCCCTCTTCAACTTCAATTCTGTAATCAAGTCTTGATCCGCCTTTGATGTCCAAACCGAGCCTTATATTACCAAACAGTCTATCGAAAAAGGAAGTATACTCTTTACCTGGCGTTGACCAGAACAAAGCGACCAAAGCAGCAATTACAACAATGATAACGAAAATCAATCTAATCCTGTCCGCCTTCAAATCAGTTCCCTCACTTTCTTTTAATTTAAGCTTATCTTTCTATTGCTTCGTTCGGATCTTTTGTTGATTTGCCAAGGATTGCTGAGATGGAACGCCTTGTGATCTCCATTTTGGTATCAGCTGTCTTGATCTCTACGGATTGCTCGGTCAGAGATATGACTTTTCCGATGATACCGCCGATTGTGACAATCTTGTCGCCGACTTTCAGCTTCTCCATCATCTGCTTGAACTGCTTGTCCTTCTTTCTCTGGGGCATGATGATCAGAAAATAGAACATCGCAAACAGAATGACGATCCAAATGATCATTCCCCAGGCTCCGCCACCGCCGAGCGGACTTGCCGCCTGAGCACCCTCTTCTGCTGCAGGTGCCGCGGAAGACCCGTCGGGTGGGCCGAACGCTCTGAATAAAAACTCCATGTTTTAGTTCACCTCTTTTTTATATTGTCAATATAGTAGATGTTTCAAACTCATAAACTGGCGGAGGCGGCGGGATTCGAACCCGCATGGGCACGAGGCCCACCGATTTTCGAGACCGGCTCCTTAGCCAATTCGGACACGCCTCCGACCAAACGAATGGTATTATATCATAAAACTATTCTCTGTATCCACCGATTCTGATCTCGCCTTTTTCAAGCACCAGTATCGATTTCTCGAAATCCTTGTTGGCGTAGAATCTTCTGTCTCTTATCTTGACCTCCGTACCGGCATGCAATCTATTTTTGGCGACGATCTTGGCGCCCTTTACCATCACGTTGATACGCTCCTGTATCTGTTCAAGCTCACTTCTCAGTTTGGGCAGTTCGACATTGAGGTTGTTGATGGTGTGGACACTCTTCAAGAGCATTTGCAGTTTATCGTCCGGGAAGTTCTTTCCCATCTTGTCCTTTAGTGTCTTCAACTGTTTAACAATCTGCTGTACCTTTTTCAGATTCTCCTCGTCGACTTTAATCTGCGATTTGAGAAGCGTTGTTTTCTCTCTGAGAGAGGGGTCAATCCCAACCTCAACTGTTGTCTTGATGTTCATGTGAGAGCCGATGACATTGGCGATAATCTGATGTCCGGCCGATGAGAACCCCCCGACAAGCTCGCCGGGTTTACCGTTGACATAGAGATCATGCTTTGCCTTCAGACTTGAATTGACCGTTGCCGAGTTGATCTTGATGTTCCGGCCCGCCTCGAACTCCGCATTTTCAACAAACCTCACGCTGATATCCCTTCCGGCGGAGAGGTAGGCTTTTTCACGGCCCTTGACACCGGCGTCTATCTCGATATCCCTTCCGGCTATCAGTGTTGCGGCCTCAATAATATCCTTGACCTGAATATCCTCCCGGGCCTTGACGATAAAACCCGGTTTGACCATGCCTTCGATGATGACCGTTCCCTCGAAATCGACGTTACCGACACCGGCGTCGAGATCGCCGTTCACCATCAGTATCTTATCAACGTTGATCTTGTCGTTTTCATAGCGGAGTATCCCTTCCGTCAGTGCGACCAGCTTTGTCTCATCCTGGTCAACCGCTGTATTTTCACCCTTCAAAGGCGATAATTTCTTATCTTTGGGTTTTTTGGGGTTAATGGTTTTTCCGAATACATCCTTGCCCGGTTCCCCCTCTTTGGGCGGGATTCGTTTCGCAATCAGCAGCCCCTTCTTGGCAATAAACTCTTTGTAGATGTTGCGCTCGTACTTCGACGTCTTACCGGTCGAATACTTCTTCAATTTCTCAAAATCAAAATTATAGAGTATCTGAGCGTCCTTGGCCTCTTTCGGGGGATCCCCCTTTGCAACGGGAAACGGGACATCGGGGGTGGAATTTTCAACAAAAGACCCGACGGCTTTGTCATTCACACCGTACTTGATCCCCATACGATTGATAGCGTCGTCCACCTCATCTCTTGTCAGGGGTTTGTCATACCCCTCAACCGGTCTGTAGACAAGAAATGCGTTTAGATTTTTGGAATCGGTCTTCACCTCAACACGATTTGCCATCGCATCCACCCACCTTTTTTTAGGATTTAATACTCATCCAGCTCGATCCGTAATTCGGTTATGGCCTCCAGAATCTGATCGGGGGGGATTAAGCTCCCGTCCACCCGACTGAGCAGTTTCAGCATTTTCCGGTTCTTGTTCAATCGGGAGACTTCCTTGAACATCTGTCCAAGATTGAGCTCGGTCACCAGTACGGCATCCACCTGATTCATGAGTTTGGCCAGCCTGGCATTGGGAAACGGCCAGATGGTGATGGGTCTGAACAGACCGATCTTCAGCCCGTCAACCCGCGCCAGTTTCACGGCTCTCTTCGCGGCTCTGGCTGCTGTCCCGTAGGCAACAATCAGCAGTTCCGCATCTTCTGTCATATATTCTTCATATGTTGTTATCTCATCTCTGTGCATTCTGATCTTCTTGTCAAGCTGTCTCAACAATTTATCGGCCATCCCCGAGTTCCCCATAGGAAAACCCGTCTCATCATGTACCAGTCCCGATACATGGAAACGGCTCTTGCCCATGCTCATCAACGGTGCTGTGGTGTCGTTGATGTTTTCAAAGGGATGGTAGATCTCCTCATCCTCAAGTTCCTCACCGGACATCCTCTGCACGATGAATTTTGAGGCGATTTTTGGTATTTCAAAGCTCTCCCGCATATGTCCGAGTGTCTCATCCATCAGGAAGATAACAGGCGTTCTGAACCGTTCGGCCAGGAAAAAGGCCTTGACTATCAGGGTATAGGTCTCCTGGACCGTGCTTGGATAGAGCGCAATCATGGGATGATCGCCATGTGTTCCCCATCTCGCCTGCATGATATCCCCCTGTGAGATCCTCGTCGGCAGTCCGGTACTGGGTCCTCCCCGCATAACGTTGACAAAGACACAGGGTGTTTCCGTCATCGATGCATAGCCGATGGCCTCCTGCATGAGTGAAAAGCCGGGACCACTCGTAGCGGTCATCGATTTAACACCGGAAAGGGATGCGCCGATGATGGAGCACGCGCTGGCTATCTCGTCTTCCATCTGAATGAATTTTCCGGCAACCCGGGGAAGTTCCTCGGCCATCGTCTCGGCGATCTCAGTTGCCGGGGTGATCGGATAACCCCCGAAGAATCGGCATCCCGCCTTTATCGCTCCCAAAGCACAGGCTCTATCCCCCTGGAGGAGAACATAATCCCCTTCTTTATACATCATTCATCTCCCCCTTCTTCGCTGATATCTATGGCAAAATCAGGACACAATCTCTCGCATTGTCTGCATCCGATGCAGGCATTCATATCGGCAATAACCGGTGCGTTCAACTTCCCTTTCCTTAAAGCGGATGTTGGACAGACGGTGAAACATATGCCGCATTTTTTGCAAAGGTCTCCGTCAATTTTGATGAGATATTGTTTCTTTTGCTGCGCCAAATTGAGCACCTCCGAAATAATTGTTCTGGTATTTTCTAAGCAATTCAATGTTCGACTCTAAATCCCCGTAAAAAAAGTCGTTAAGGATCAAAAATTTCACCTTATTTAATCTTACCACAATGACTTTAAACAAACCAAATCGATGCACAGAAACGGTAAAATTCTGTACTAAATAGAACCGTCTGCCTAAAAAAAGTCCTCCTTCCATTAAATCAAGTATAATTTTATTTGAAAAACAAATATACATATACAGGATTAACAAAAAAAATGAAAGGATTTTCACGGCAGTTATTAAGGGTAAGAAAAAAATACTCAAAAAAAGTAAAATCACAACGATGAGTCTGTAAAAGGAAAAGGAATACAATGATAAAACCATCCCGTAATAGAAAGAAAAGCGCGTTAAACGCGCTTTATTAAACGGCTCTCTGAACCTTTCCGGCTTTTAAGCATTTTGTGCAAACCTTTATCTTCTTCTTCATACCGCTATCGTCCAGAACCCTGACGGTCTGAAGGTTGGGTTTCCATGTTCTTTTGGTTCTTCTATTCGAGTGGCTGACGCTGTTTCCGGTTGTTGTCCCCTTGCCACATATATCACATTTCCAAGCCATGAATAAAGCCTCCTTTCGATTCGATTTTCCATTTGCCGAGGGCAATTATACCAACAGAATTGATTTTTTTCAAGGTAAAACCGAATTTTCCCTAAAGTTTACCAATACGTAACAATTCTGCTGTGGTATATTATTTTAATATAGCAGGGGAACTGTTAGTGTAGTTGAAAAAACTGTACAAAGAAATGAGGAGAGCGCAATGAGAGTATTAAAATTCGGAGGAACATCGATAGCGGACGCGGCAGGCGTTCAGCAGATAAGTGAAATACTCGGTTCATATGAGGACGCCATCGTAGTTGTGTCAGCGTTTGGCGGGGTTACCGACAAATTAAAAGAGGCCGGGATCATGGCCGAAAAAGCCGATGCAAGATACAAGGATATGCTCGACGCCATTTCAGAGAGGCATATGAAGGCCGTCCGGGAACTGGCAATCTCCAGGGAGGACGAAAGAATCTGTGAGATAGAGAGATTTCATGAGGAATTGAATAAGATCCTCGAAGGGGTTTTTTTGATCAGGGAATTCTCAAAACGAACAAGTGACCTGGTCCTGAGTTTCGGCGAGCGGATATCAGCCAGGATCCTGACGGCCTATCTGAAAAAGATCGGACGTTCCGCCGGGTACCTGGATCCCTCAGAGATCATCATAACAGACGATTCATTCACGAGGGCAACGATCGATTTTCAGCAGTCATCCGGTTTAATCAGAGACCGGTTATCCGGCAAAGAAGGGATCATGGTGGTGCCGGGGTTCATCGGCTCGACTGAGGAAGGCCTTACAACGACCCTTGGAAGAGGCGGTTCTGATCTGAGCGCCACGTACATCGGGTCCGTGATAAAAGCAGAGGAAGTGCAGATCTGGACGGATGTCAACGGATTTATGACTGCCGATCCCGGCAAGGTTTCTGAGGCTTTCAGTGTGGAAAAACTGAGCTACGAAGAGGCCCTTGAACTCTCATACTTCGGAGCAAAAGTCCTGCTGCCCCCCGCTATCAGGCCGGCAAAAGAGGCGGATGTTCCCATTCTGATCAAAAACACGATAAACAGGGGATTCAAGGGAACCATGATAACCGGCGAGGGTGTGAAGCTCAAGAATTTTGCAAAGGGGATTACCTCCATTGACAACATCTCCCTGATTGTGATATCGGGCAGCGGGATGGTCGGGGTGAGAGGGATCTCGGCCCGGATCTTTAAAACGCTCGCCGATAATAACATCAATGCCATCCTGATCAGTCAGGCCTCCTCGGAGCAATCGGTCTGTGTGGCGATAGAACCTGAGCTGACGGATCTGGCCCGGAAAAAACTCCTGGAGGAGTTCAAGCTGGAGATCGATGCCAGGATGATAGACTCGATCAGCTCCGAAAGAGACCTTTCCATCATTGCCGTTGTCGGCGATCAGATGAAGCAACGCCCCGGTGTGGCGGGCAGGCTCTTCAACGCATTCGGTGAGAAGGGAATCAACGTCGTGGCGATTGCCCAGGGGGCCTCCGAGCTCAATATTTCCGTTGTGGTCTCGCGCGATGATGAAAGGAAGGCCTTGAATGTACTCCATGAGGCCTTTTTCTCCGAGAAGACAGTCTTGAATGTGATTCTGGCCGGTGTTGGACTGATTGGAAGTGAGCTCCTTGAACAGATCAAGGCCAATCAACAGAGACTGAAAGCGGAACAGAACCTGGAGATTAGGGTGATCGCCCTCTTCAACTCCAGAAAGATCCTCTACAACAAAAAAGGAATCGATCTGGAGAACTGGAAAGAAGAGCTGGAAGATTCCGGGCAGGTTCCGGCCTATAAAGATCTTATCCGGTTTATCGACAGCAAGGAGATCATCAACAATGTTTTTGTGGACTGTACGGCGAGTGAGGAGGTTGCCTCCCTCTACGAGGGATTTATGAAGAATCGCGTCTCAGTCGTTGCGGCCAACAAGATTGCCAACACGGAACCTATCGAGACATTCAGGAGATTGAACCGACTCGCCAACCAATACAGTGTTCATTACCTCTATGAGACCAATGCGGGAGCAGGTTTGCCGATCATCGACACGTTGAGGAATCTGAGAGAATCCGGCGACCGGATCACAAAGATCGAGGCCATCCTATCAGGGACGATCAGTTTTATCTTCAACTCATGCGACCCGGAAACCCCGTTGAGTCAGGTGGTCCGCGAGGCGAAAGAAAAGGGCTACACCGAACCCGATCCGAGAACCGACCTTTCGGGAAAGGATTTTGCCCGAAAGCTTCTGCTCCTCTCAAGAGAGATTGGCGAGGAGATGGAGTACGACGATATCGAGATCAACCCGCTGCTCCCCGAGCGCTGTATGGAAGCTGAGGGTGTCGAGGCCTTTTTCAGAGAACTGGAACAATACGATGCCGAATTTGCCGACAAATTAAAAAAGGCCGAAGAGAACGGGCAGTCACTGCGATGGATCGGGGTGTACGAGGATTCACGTGCCCGCATCGAACTCAAGGCCATCGGTTCCGATCACCCTTTCTACAAACTGGCGGGAAGCGATAATGTTGTATCCATCAAAACACGGCGATACGAGAACCCCCTTGTTATCCAGGGTGCCGGTGCCGGTGCCGGTGTAACAGCGGCCGGTGTCATGGCTGATATCTTCAGGGTGGCCACCGCCATCAAGAAGAGGTGGACGTTCTGAAAAAGACCATAACCGTATTTGCACCGGCAACCGTTGCCAACGTTTCCTGCGCGTTTGACATCATGGGTTTTGCCCTCTCCGAACCCGGGGACATTGTCAAACTGACGCTCCGGAAAGGGGATGGGGGAGTCTCCATAAACAGTATCACCGGTGATGGCGGAAGACTTCCAAAAGAGGCCGACAAAAACACGGCCGGCTTTGCCGTCAAAGAGTACTTGAGAAGGCAGGGGTTCAAGGATTATACGATCTCGATGGATATTCAAAAGGGGATGCCACTTGGAAGTGGTCTGGGCTCAAGCGCCGCAAGCGCGGCAGCAGCCCTTTATGGGATCAACAGACTCTTCGACGATGCCATGGATGAGAGAGAACTGCTGAAGATCGGCCTGGCATGCGAGAGGCTGGCATGCGGTTCACCACACGGAGACAACATTATCCCTTCCATACTCGGCGGACTGGTTCTAATCAGAAGCTACGTTCCCCTTGACTACACAAGACTCCCCGTTCCCGAGGGGCTTTATTGCCTCCTGATCCATCCGAACGTTGAGGTCAACACAAGAGATGCGAGGCGGATCCTGCCCGAAACCGTCGAACTCTCCAGGGCGGTCCGGCAGTGGGGGAATATCGCCTCTCTCGTGGCAGCTCTATACAACGGAGACTATGGCTTGTTATCCAGGAGTCTGGAGGATTTAATCATCGAGCCCGAGCGTTCAAAAAGGATCCCCCATTTTGACGAGATGCGGGATATCGCAATGAAAAACGGGGCCCTCAACCTCTCCATATCCGGCTCGGGCCCGAGTGTCTTCTCGTTTTTTGAATCAGTTCAACCGGCTGAAAGTGCGGCTTTAGCAATACAACGTGTTTTCAAGGAGTACGGAATTGAAAGCGATGTTTATGTTTCAAAGATTAACAAAACGGGACCAGAAATAATCCGATAAAATTGGTGTTTATCGTTTCTTGAAATGCTATAATGATGTAGAAAAAAGATTGGCAATCGGAGGGATAAAGATTTATTTATTGCTGAATACGAATAGAAAGGTAAAACCGATTTTAAAATGGGCCGGCGGAAAAAGAAAGCTTCTGCCCGAATTAATGCAAAGAGTCCCTGAAGAATACAATTGTTATTATGAACCCTTTGTGGGAGGGGGGTCGTTGTTATTTCAATTATTGCCTGAAAAGGCCGTTATTAACGATGCCAACACTGAACTAGTCAACTTGTACCAGGTGATAAAGAATAATCCTCATGCCCTGATCGAGGACATGAAGAAACACAAGAATAACGAAGAGTATTTTTATACGATCAGAAAAATGGACAGGGATGATGAGACATTCAGCAAATTGTCGGATGTGGAAAAAGCCTCAAGGATTTTATATTTAAACAAGACATGCTACAACGGACTTTTTAGAATGAATCGTTCCCATCATTTCAATTCTCCTTTCGGACGATATAAGAATCCGAAGATACTGGATGAAGAAACGATCCTCGGGATTAGCGATTACTTCAACAAATCCAGTATTGAAATAATGAATGCGGATTTTGAAGTATCCTTAAAAAAAGCCACCAAAACTGATTTTGTTTATTTAGATCCACCCTATGATCCTGTTTCAGAAACTGCCAATTTCACAACATATGATGGTAATGAATTCGGAAAAAGCGAGCAAATAAGGTTGAAGAAATGCTGCGATGCCCTTGACAAAAGAGGAGTAAAGTTCCTTGAATCCAATTCCGCCACCGATTTTATCTTAGAACAGTATCAGGGTTATCATATTGATCATGTCTTGATGCCCCGAATGATCAATTCCAATGCTAAAAAACGCGGGAAGGTGGAAGAGGTGCTGATAAGAAACTATGAGTAGAACAGGAAGGATTTCAAGTGCCTGGGAAGTATTATTTGACAGATTGAGTATCGCTGATGAAATAGATAAAAAGGGCTTTTTTACTATAACGGCAAATGAAATCAAGGAATACACAAAAAAATATACCGGACAAAAGGAAGAACCGAGACTTATGGCAAAGTTTGATTCTTTAAATACGCTGCCTCCTGTCTTTATGACTTCGAAAGAAACCTCACCATTCTCTATTTTACCAACCCGAAGGGGAGAATATTTAATCACTTCATTTAAGGCATACTGTAACTTAGAATTCAGTGATACCCTTAAACATAAAATGATGGATTATCATAGGCAATACCAGAGTCTGGATTTCAAAGACCTTTCAAGCGAATCAAAATCGTTAAGTGCAGCTTATTTAAGCGGGGTATTAAATGATTTTGTGGGAGAAGCGTTAGAACCAACACTAAGTGGTAGAATGCGTTCAAATAGCTTTGGTTTCAAAATCCAAAAAAGCAGTAATCTCGACATTAGAGTGGAAAATACGCAAATCGAGATTGACGGTGTTTACGAGGGGAAGAACACCGTAACAATAGTTGAAGCGAAAAACACATTGCCTGAAAGCTTTATGATCCGACAGTTGTATTATCCATTGAAGATGCTACGGACAAAAAATGTGAGCAAGGCAATAAAAACAATATTTTTCGCCTATTCCAACAACAGCTATCATTTATTCGATATTGGTTTCAGTGATGAAGACATCTACGGCTCCTTCCGCATTAACCGTTATCAAAAATACAGACTCAACACAGATGTCTGCAGAGAAAAGAAAAGCGCAATAATCCAGTTGATAAAAACAGCCCAACCGTCAAACGAACCATCAATACCGTTTCCTCAAGCCGACTCTTTGGAACGGGTCATCAACTTAGCCGAGATCCTTTACCAGCGAAAACAAGCTCTCAATGCAGTTTATAAGAACCTTGAAAAAGAATCAATGGAAAAGACCGAAATAACAGAACTTTACGGGTTTACTGACCGGCAATCAGAGTATTACTCAAATGCCTGCCAGTATCTTGGCCTGATCAAAAAAACATCATCTGGAGCATTTATTATTACAAAATTCGGGGAATACCTTTTTGGATTGGACTTAGAACAAAGAGACTTAGCAATAGTCAAAACAATGCTGCGTTATAAGGTGATCAACACTGTCATGAAAGTCTATGTTAGCGACGGACATATTTCTGATGCCACCATAAACCAGCAGATTCAAAGACATGTGACAACCATCAAGTCTTCTCATACAATCAAAAGAAGATGCAGAACCATCCGAAACTGGATCAGCTGGATAATCAATCTGATGAATGATGAGCGGTGATAAGCATGCAATTCTCAAGTACAAAGAATCCGAATAAACGTGTGAGCCTGAGCCGGGCGGTACTCTCCGGGCTTGCGGAGGATGGCGGGCTTTATATGCCCCGGCGCATACCCGAAGCGGATCAGACTTTTCTGAAGTCACTTGAAGGGAAGAGCATCGATGAAATCGGTTATCGGGTCCTTTATCCGTATCTTGAGGCGGACCTCTGCCCGGAAGAGATACGGGCGATCGTCAAAGGGGCGTTCAACTTCGACACCCCGTTGAAAAAGATAAACCAGAACCGATACACCCTCGAGACCTTTCACGGCCCCACGCTTGCCTTTAAAGATGTCGGGGCCCGATTCATGGCGCGGCTCATGTCGAAACTCATCGAGGGGGATGACCGGGGGCTGAACATCCTCGTTGCAACGTCCGGCGACACGGGAAGTGCTGTGGCAAACGGCTTTTACGACGTTCCCGGGATCCGGGTCTTTGTCTTTTATCC
>CAZVWW010000073.1:0-11705 GCA_964631265.1 uncultured Thermotogaceae bacterium | reverse complement strand
TTTGATGCAGGAATATATATTCCTAATGGAAGATCTTATATTGAAGAACAATTAAGAACAATTTTATGCGAATATTATAAAAGAAATATTGTTACAATGACAATAGATAAAATAAAAGCAAGAACATATACAAGAGCTGAAAAGTTTTTTTTTAATGATAATAAAAATCCTTTTGAGATTCCAGTTAAAAACGGGATTTTAAATGTTAATACTAAAAAAATAAGAGAATTTGATCCTAATGTAGTATATTTTGCGAAGCTACCAGTTAATTATAATAAAAAATCTAAATGTAAAAAAATAAAAGAATTTTTATATTCTACATTACCAAAATCTGATGCTAAGATGGTTGTTCAGTTTGTTGGGTTTTGTTTGGTAAAGAAGTATATAGTAGATAAATGTTTTTTGTTCACAGGTTCTGGAAGTAATGGGAAATCTTTAATATTAAAATTGTTTAGAGCGTTTTTTGGCATTAAAAATTGTACTAATTTAAGCCTTGGTGATATGCACGATTCAAGTGATAATTTTAGTGTTGTAAAGCTTCATGGGAAACTTATTAATATATCAGGGGATATAAGCTCTAACACGATAAAAACAACAGGATTGTTTAAAAGATTAACAACTGGAGATTTAATTTCAGCTAATAGAAAGTTTAAAACTCCTATAGAGTTTATAAACACTTCTAAAATGGTGTTTTGTGCCAACGAATTGCCTAATGTTAATGATTCAAGTGATGGTTTTTTTAGAAGATGGGAAATTATTGAGTTCCCTTACAAGTTCGTACCTAAAGAAGAATTTGATTATTTTAAATCTCAAAATTTAAAGGAAGAAGTTAAAGTTGCTGATCCTAAGATATTAAATGATATTTTAAACAATGAAAAAGAATTCGAGGGATTGTTGAATTGGAGTTTAGAATTATTAGATCATTTGATGGAAAAAAGAAAGTTTTGTAACTCTAAAAATAGTATAGAAAATAAAAAACAATGGATTAGGATAAGTAACTCATTTTCTTCTTTCTTTGATGAATATTTAGAAATAGATCCTAACAGTTATGAGAAAAAAAGTGATATTAAAAAGAAATATGCTAATTATTGTCGGAAACATAATGTTAGAGTATTGTCTGACAAGTCTATTCATATAACTATGAGTAATAAAGGAGTTGTTGATTCTAGAATCCAAATTGATAATGAAAGATATTATTGTTGGGACGGTTGTAAATTTAAATCAAAACCAGAAAATAAAGACATTGAAAAACTTAAGATACAAAGAAAAATAAAGGAAAAAGTAAGTATTATAATAGGCGAGTCTAAAAGGTTTAAAATCCAAGATTTATTAAATCAGTTTGATTCTAGACATCATATTTTTATTGAAGATAAACTAATAAAAAGTTGGGTTGATCAAGGGAAAATATATCAAATTAAACCGGGTTTATACGGTGTAATATGTTAGATACTTATGAGAGTAGATTGAAATTATTTGTTATAATTTCTTTTTATATAATTTTTTTAATATTATGTTTTGCAATTTATCAAATTGTATATAATTTTAGGTGGTAGAATGAAAAGAAAAATGGATAGAATAGAAAAGATTATTACTACAATGTTTGTATTAACAATAGGGTTGTTAATTGTTTTTATTATAGCATGTATTAATATAGGTATGAGAAAACAATTGTGTGATACTTGTGATTTAGAGTTTGATGTTGATGGTTATTATGATATGTATGATAAATATTATTGTATTTGGACTAAAGGCAGATATTATAAAAGTGTAATAGATACCGAAAATCATGAAATATGTCATCATTTAATAAATGAAGATTATAAACATTTTTGTAACAATCAAACAAAAATAGCTTATAATAACAATAAAATGTTAGGCGGTTATAATGGATAAAAATAATTTTATTTTTATTTTTTTAGTTTTGTTAGTGTTAATTTCAAATTTTTATTTTGTTAATAAATTTAGCAAAGATAACTTAACTAAAGAAAATGTTTTAAACGGGATAATAAACGAAAAAGTTATTGAAGGTTATTCAGATAATATAACTTTAATAATATCAAATTATTGTAATTTATATAAAGAAAAAGAATTAAAAATTAAATGTGTTAATAATTTTGTTAAAAATAGTGGACGGTTTGAATATAATATTACGAAAAAAGTTTATACTCCAGATGAATTATTAAAGAAGGCCGGTGATTGTAAAAGTTGGACTGTTTTTTATAGATCTATATTTTCAAAGTTAAATATTAAAAATAAACTTATTTCTACTGATAATCATATATATTTAGTAGCTTATACAGAAAATAAATATTGTAATATAGATCAAATTAATATACAATGTTACAATTTAGATTAAAAAGAACATAAATACCGAAATATATATAAATATTACATATATATATAAATATATGGAATCAAAATATAAGAGGTCTTATACTACGATAAGCGTCCCAGTTGATTTAGTTGAAGAACTAAAGGCGTTAAGAAAAAGAAACGAAGCTTATTGGGTAGTTATAGAACAATTAATATTAAAAAATGGCAAAGAAGATAATTAAGATTTTAAATAAAAAAGTTGATAAACTTAAAAAAGATTTTAAATCTCAAAAATTACCTATAAAGTTATTGTTTTTTTATTTGGGGTTTGTTTTACAAAGTTTATTATTATTGTTATTAACAATAAAACTTAATATTAAAGGTGTTTTTGGTATTTTAATGTTAATAATTTTTATTTTAAACATAATATTTTTTATTAAAAATATTGAACTTTTTAATTTAGAAGTTAAATTAACTAAAAAAGACAAAAAAAGTTATCAAGAATATATTAAAAAAACTAATAAAAGACAAATTAATGAGGTAAATTAAATGGCGATACAAGTAGTAAATAAACCAGCAGCTCAAACAGCAGCAGCTAACAGTTCTAATATGATTCAGTTTATAGTTTCAAATTTAGGTTATATTTTTTTTGGAATTATAGCTGTTACTTTAGCAATTGTTATATTTTATTTGATAAAAAATCAATCAGAAGAAAGAAAAGAAAGAGATAATCCACTATATCAAGCATATAAATATCAGGTTCATGACACTAAAAATAATGCTAATTTAAAAAAAATTAGAAAGAAATATTCTATGTTAAATTTATTATTTTTAGGGATCCCTTTAATAAAATCAGAACAAAGCAATAAAGTTGTTAATTATAGTAACGATTTAATTGGTTATTATCGTGGAGATTGTTTTTCTATGGACGGTTATAAAAACTTTTTAGTTTATAAAAAGAAATTTTTATTTTGGGAAGATTGTTTTTTACTAAAATGTCCTTATAATATGAAAGTTAAAGTAACCAAAAAAGACAAAAAAGGTAATGTATTGAAAACTAAATATGGTAAAACCATTTTAGAAACCAAAGAAGTATATTATGGTGACAATATTCAAGAATTACCTAATGGAGATTATAGGATTAATTGCAGCAGTATACAAAGAAAAAGCTTTTTTTATTTTCCAGTATATTTAGAGAATAATAAACATATTGTTGATTACAGAAAATTAATATCTGAAGATATATCTGAGATGACTTATGATAATATGTTAGGTAATATATTATCAACTGGATCTCATATGGTAGAAAAGGCAATGTTGCATAATCCACAACTTAAGTTTAATCAAATGTCTCCAGAGAAAACTAAAGAGGAAGATATAGAATGATACCAGTTTTAGGTTTAGTTTTTCAAAAATATTTAGAAACTCCTTTTCAGATGTTCACAGAAAAGTTTATATCTGCTATTGGAGTTTTAGAAATATTAGATGAAGATATTCCTAAAGAAGATTCTGATAGAATTAAATTTATTGAAGAAAATACTAATAAAAAATTATTTATTCCAATATATTCTCTTGATAGGGTTATTAATCCTAGTCAAGAATCTTTTAATTCTAGCAACCAAAAGTTTAAATTCCCTAATAACGATAAACAATTTATAGAATTAAAAGAAAGTCAGATACAATATTATTTGTGTATGGCTATTAGAGAAGTTCATAATATTGTTATGCGTAATATGCAAGGATATAAAATCGAACAAAATATGAGCAAATTTACTGAAGAAAGCGAAAATATAGATAAAGGTGTTTTTAATGTCTAAAACTAAATTGCCTAATTTAAGCAAAAACGAAAGAGTAGTTTTATCAGAATTTATAGAATTGCCAGAATTTCATAAAAATGTAACAAGTTTTTTTAAAAATGAAATTGTAAGATATATTAAACAAAAAAGAGTTTTTAGAATTTCTATTATGGGAGAAACTAGATCTGGGAAATCTGAAGTTGGGTCTACAATTTGTTTTTGGTATTCTAATATTTTTAATAGAATAAACAAAATAAAAGAACTTAAAAAACATGATGTTTTTAATGATGGTTCTGGTTTTAAACCACAAAAAATAAAATTTAATCCTAAATTTGTTTGTTCTAACCAACAACAATACATTTCTACTATGAAAGATATGTATAAAGACAAAACTTTACCATGGGGTCAGATTTGGCAAATAGACGAAGAAAAAAGTTCTACTGGTGGAGTTGGTTCGATGACTGAAATGATGGAACTTACTAATCTAAACAATATTATAGCTAAGTTTAACCAGGCTGAAGTTTGGATCCAACCTCTAAAATTAGAAACAAGGAATGCACCTTATGGTCTTCAAGTAATACATAATGATTATAAAAAAAAAGAAAATTGGGCTTTATTATTTAAAATAAAACAAACACCTGAAGGCATGAGCGAATTTAAATTATTAGGTTGGTGTTGTATTCCTTTACATTCAAACGAACAGTTCAGAAAAGAATATAATCTTAAGAAAAATCAATGGATTGGGAAAGAAATTGAAGGTGGTGGTGATGGAAGATACAATCAAAGAAGAAAAGTAGCTGAATATATTGTTCAAGAACACCCTAAGATATTTGAAAAAAGCGATAGCGGTAAAAGTTATAAATATTCCAAAAAGCAACAAACAATATTAATTCAAAGGTTAATAAATAAAGGAGAAATTAATGTTAACCTAAACGCTTTAGAACTTGAATATGTTTTAGAAGAGTGTAAGATGATTATAATTGAAGGTGAAATATAATGGCTTGTAATAATAAAATTGGATTTTTAGAAAAAAGACAGTTTATCTTGTCTGAAGAAAGTTATAATTATAAAGTTGTTTTTTTCCAAAATGAACTTTTAAGAATATATAATATATTAGATAGTGTTAATAGTCACAATCTAAAACAAAAAATTAAATTTATTATTTTTTTACGAGATTATAGAGAAAATACAAAAACTAATTTTGATATTGAACCTTTTAAAGGTAATATAGCAAAACATTATTTGAAATGTAGAGATTATAGAAAAAGATTAAAAGCTCAAAAAGAACTTAAAAATAGAATGGAGAAATATTATGGTGAACATAATAAAAAAAATTAAAAATAGAATAAATGAGTTTGTACCTACTGAAGACATTTTGTTATATTTTTATGTTTCGTGTTGGATTTATTTAATATCTCAAGAAATAGCTACTAAAATGTTTATGTTTGGGTGGTTTATAATAAGCGGGTTAATTGTTGCTTCTTATTCAAGAGATATTCAATTATGGATAAAAAATAAGGCTGATCAATAATGTTAAAAGAAATTGGAATTAAAGTTATATCGAACATATTAACAATAGTTATATTAATAACTTTAATAATAATACTTTTTATGTTTTTTAAGGCTAGATTAACAAATTATGTTACAATAGCAATAAAACAATTGCCCTTTATGTGAAATTATGGAGTTAAAAATGAAAAAAATAAATAAAAAAGCTGATTATCAATTAAGTGTTTTATGGATTGTATTATTTATAGGTGTTATTTTATTTTTGTTTAGTTTTTATATTTTTAAAATAAGACCTAATATAAAAAAAGTTAATACTAATAAAGATATTAAGTTTAATCAAGAAAAATTAACTAATAATATTACTAAACCTGATATAAACAATAATATTAATAGTGTTAAAATAGAAGAGTATTATGACACTATAGAAGAAGATAGACCTTTATATGTAAAAAAAAAGATACTAGTAAACAAAACACATTTTATGTGGTATAAAAAAGGAGAAAAGTTTAGTTTTAAAAATGATTTAATGGAAAGGTTAATGTCTGAATTCGATACTAATTTAATAAAACAAAAAATAAATACAAACAAATTTTATATAATATTATATAACAAGACTAGTATATTAATTAATCGTGATATAAATAAACAACCTATAATAATAAAAAGATAAAAGAATGCAAATACCGAAATATATATAAATATTGTATATATATATAAGGTATGAACAGACTTAAGTCCTATATTATTATTTTAATTTTTATTTTTATAATAAATGTTAATGTAGTAAGTTCAATTGATTATGACAACTTTGAAGTTGAAGACACTTTTTTATGTGATGAATATGGTTATGAGTTTGATTTTTCTGATCCAGATTTGGGCGATTGTTATAACGCAGTTTCTCCCAGTATAACAACCGAGCAAGTTTTTCACACAGGAGCTACTATATCTTACACTTGCGAAGATACAGAATCTATAGATATAAATATAATATATAGATCTAATGCATTAAACAATAATGGGGATTATTATGATAATAGACCTTTTTATTATAGTTGGGATTTTGTTTGTGAATTCACAGGGCAAAGATGGTTATATGCTATGTGGAACATTTGGGATATAAACGCTAATAGAGAAGTAAAAACTACTCCTAAAATTGTTATTGATAACACTAAAACTTTATATGCTAATGAAATAACCTTTACTCCTTCTACAAATGATCCGACTGATGAATTAACACCAGAAAACTCTTTATATACACCTTATGTAAATATTGTTACAGAAACAGTAGAAAGAGGGTTTGGACCAACTTCTTTTTTAGGTTTAAATAAATATTATGATGATGATATTGTTATAAATGATAATCTTATAGATAGTTATAACGAAGAATTTTGTGGTGGAGATAGATTATGTTTAAGTATGCCTACAATATCAGGACTAAAAACTAATGGAGAGACTTTAAAACCAGATTTTGTTGATATTACAAAACTAGATTATGATGATACATATAAAGGTCTTCGAATAGGAGATGACCCAACTGCTTTTTTAATCAATTATTTTGATGATACAAGTGCTAGTCCTTTACTTATTAGAACAGAAATTGAATGGGAAAGTTATAATAGTTTAAATGGTTTTCCTACTGATGATAGTTTTAAGGGGTATTTTTATTATTATTTAGTTTTAGGTTATGATGATTCTGCAAATGACTTTTTAGTTCAATCAAGTGCTGGAGATAGATACAGATGGGATTCAACCAAAATAGAAGAAAGGTGGTGTTCTGTTTCAGGTTCAGCTTACGGGTTAGATCCTTGCGAATGTATTTTTTTTGAGAAAAAAGATACATATCCAAATTCAAACAAAAATTATAAAGTAATGGATGCAGAAACAAACCAAGAAGCAGATTATGTAACTGAAGGGGATTATTATTATTTTATCTTAGACCCTTCAACTTCTAGTTTTTATTCTGAAACAATAAATCCTTTGTTTAATTTAGTTTTCGATGGTGAAAGTAATGATTATGTTAATAATTTTTATGGTAAAGTTAGTGACGAAATGCTAATAGATCCAATATATTTAGCTTCAAATGATCAACTTAAAGTTTTTTACACAATGTCTGATAAAGTTGAAACTGTTACTGATGTTAATTTTATTAATTATATTGAAACTAGCGAATATAATGTGGGGGGATATATTAATTTTAAACCTAACAGAATAGATTCTTTTACTAATAATTTTGAGATTAATTTTAGTAGTAATTTTTATGGTGATACTCAGTGTATAATTGAAACTGAAAGTGGTGATATAGTTCAGGAAGATAATTCTGATTATACTAGAGATCATAATTGTGTTTTTGATTTGTCTACTTTTGATTTAGATCCTAACGATGATATAACGGTTAAAGTTAATAGTGTAAACCCTAACACAGGAGAAGGAGATGAATATATATTACCACAATTAGAAAAGGTTAATTATCCTAACGAATATTCAGTTAGTCCAGAAAATACTAGATGTATTAATACTGGATTTTGTGATATGCCATCTTTTGATCTTAATAGTAATTTAGGTAGTTATTATGCAGGAGATTTTTATATTTTACCTTCAAGTTTAAACTTATATTATAATGATGTTAAAATAAAAGAATTATTTTCGAGTTTTGGAACCCCTTTATTATATGATTATGAAGGTACTTTGTTAAGTGTAGTAGATTTTGAGTTTGAAAATTATCAATCTTTTACTTCAACTACAGTACGAGCAAGTTTTGAAGGGGAGAGTTTTTATTTAACTAATGGCGATGTAATAGAATATTGTTTATATCAATATTATGATACTGGATTTGGGGTTCCACATGAGTTCGATTATTGTTATGATTCTGTTTTAGAAGTTAGAGATGGGTTGTTAAAAGATGATGTTAATCTTGATTATGATAACAAAATAGGAACACCTGATGGAGAAGGTATAGGATCAGATTATCCTGGATTATATATAGAAAGTAATAATGAGAACGCAGGAAAATTTGATAATGATGATTATCATAAATGTACTTATAATTTTGATGTTGATAATAACTTGCCCGCAGAACAATTTACCAATGAAAAAATATGGTTTGATGTTAATAATAACAAAGATTTAGATAATATAGATTACACTACTAGTTTGATTGATATGGCAGGTTCTTCTTGTAGCGAAGGTAATTGTTATAATTATATGAATATAAAACCTGATTGTTTTGGAGATAGTACAACTTGTGAAGTTCAGTTACCTTACGAAACACAATCACAAAATAAGTTTTATTGTAACACTCCTCATCAACATTTTAAACAAGAAGTTACTGTTTATAGCTGTTTTTCTAACATAAACGAAAATTATATCTTTGAAGACGAACAACGATATATTAATCACTTACAAGAAAATTACGATCAAAACGATTGTTTTAGTTATTCAACCTTAGTCCCTGAATTTTATAATGATGGTGGAAGTTATAATTACAATTTAGAAAACCTTCAAATATGTAAAAAAAATAATATATTATTTCAATCAGGGACTTGGTTTTGTAGTCCTATAGGAAGTGCAGAATTAACTTGTAAAACAGATGACGAAGAATTTGATTATGATGGTGATGGTGTTGTTATGCAAGACGATTTATGTTGTGGGTATGACGATTCTGAAGATGAAGATCTTGATGGGATACCTGATGGTTGTGATTATAATACTGATATTAATTTAACCATAGCTAATTTATGTACTAATGGAGTTTTGGATCCTGAATCACCTGTTTTTGAAACTAAAGTTGATTATGGTGGCGAATGTGGTAATTGTATTAATAATATTATTGACCCTTTAATTGGAGAAATTTCTGTTGATTATGGTGGGAAATGTGGGAATTGTAGTTCTACATTAATAAAACCTGAAGACGAAATTTGGTTAAAAATAAAAGAAAAAATATATCCTTTTAATTATAGTCAGTGTGAACAACAAAAAAATGAAGAATTTTATTTCCCGTTTTTTATTTTGATTGTACTTTTTATATTACCTTTGATTTTTTTATTATTACCGTTATTGATTTGGATTTTATATTTTTTTATTAAAAATTTATTTTTTAAAAAAAATAAAAAAAACAAAAATAAGAAATAAAAGAATGTAAATACCGAAATATATATAAATACATTATATATATATATAATTATATGGGCTGGGTTAGTATTGATGAAGCTAGTAATTTAAAATTTTATTCTATCTTTGATTTTATCATGGAGATCCATAAAGGAGTCTATGATATTACTTTTACATTTTTCGTTCAGAATTTTACTTTTTTCATATTTTTGTTTGCTATGTTTTTCGTTGCAGCCTTTATCCGTGGTATATATAAGGGGGTTAATCACTTATAATGGATCTTACAAATAACCCTTTTATAGATACTGCTAATTTAATCGGGAAATTAATTGAATTATCAGTAGAATTTACAAAGTCTATTTTAAACCCTTATTTAGTATTAATATTCCTTTTTATGATAACAGCGTTTTTAATAGTGTTTTTTAAAAAAGTGAAAGGAGTTGGTGATATATGACAAAAGTTTTTTATTTAATTTTATTAATTTTTATTTTTATAATAAATGTTAATGTAGTAAGTTCAATTGATTATGACGGTTATAAAGTTTATTATGACTTTTATGAAGATTTAAACACACCAACAACTATTTCTTTATATGGTAATTTTACAAACGAAAGTCAAGTTGCTATGGTATATGAAAACACTTATCAGTATTTAGATATTAATAATGGAACTGAAGAAGATGAATATTATTTTGATGTTACAATATCAAGCGATTATGAACAAGATTTTATGTTTGATTTATATGGTTCTTTAATTGATAGTCCAGAAAAATTTAATTATAACAAAACCGATAGAGATAATTATAATCAACTAACCATAACTAATGATAATTATTATACAATGAAAACTTATCATTATAACCACACTTTGGAGCCTAAAACTAATCTTGTATGTATCAATGTTGACACCAATAATAAATTAAGAAATGTAGAGTTTTTAGTTGGAACCACAAACGAAACTGACAACATAACATGGTTTAGTAGTATAGAAAGAAATATTCAATCTGACGGTTTAGAAACTTTTTGTGAGTATGTAAGCGCTGAATCTAAATACATTAACCATACTGACTATATGGGGTTTCGATGTAACGATTGTACTTTAGGTGGTGTTATGTATTTAGGTGTAAAAGATAATATTTATAATAGTTCTTATTATTTTGAAGATGAACAAACACCAGTTTATCAAGATTTAGATTATATGATAAGTTTCCACGATGAAACCCCTACTGATTTACAACAAAGAATTCCAGGAGAAATTAAGTTTAGAGAATCTTTTAATGTTACATTTGATTTTAAAGACATTAATAACATATCTGATGATTATTTTTCTAATTATAATTATATTTATTTACAACCAATAGACAACGGTTTTACAAGCGAACTTGACAGTTCTATGGATCAGTTATTAGATTTTTCGTGGGTAGATAATATTATGGGAATTACTAGTTCTGAAGATGTTGATACTGAATTAAGTTTTTGGGGTTCTTTTGTTGACAATTCAGGAACTGTTAAGTTATATGAAGAAGGAAATTATTCAGTTAATCTTATAAGTGCTAGAAGTTTAAGTACTAGTTACTCTTGGGATCAAGAATTTTATTATCCTCAAAACGACGAATTTAAATATTCAGTTGATATTGTTAATATAAAAATAGAAAACGAAACTAACCAAAATTTTTATATAAAATTAGATCAATACGAAGTTAATAAAACTCAGTTTTGGTTAAATTTTTTAAGAAATAGTTTATTAATAATTTCATGGTTAGTATTGTTAAGTTTAATTGGTTATTGGACTAAGAGTCCTTATTTGGTTATAGTAATGGGAAGTTTGACATTACCAATATTATTGAAATTAATAGGTGTTTGGTTATGAAAAAAGTAAATTATGTTTTAAGTTTTATATTTGTATTTATATTATTGAGTTTAAGTTCAGTAACAGCAGCTATCGACTGGGAAAATGATGTAGACATGTATTTACCTTTAT
>CAZVWW010000072.1:11508-11832 GCA_964631265.1 uncultured Thermotogaceae bacterium | reverse complement strand
TTTGATATGATAACATATTTGTGAGGGGGAATCGAAAGTGTGGTTGTTTTTTTACTCTGGTTTTAGAAAGAATTTACATTGAAGGTGGGTCGAGGGGACAGGTCCGCTGATACGCCAATCATCAGACCTGTCTCCTCTAACGTTCCGGATATCGGAGGCTCCGGAAAAAGAGGGTAAACACCCGGGGGGGTGTTTTCTGGTTTTTGCGCGCCAACCCGGGGGGGGTTGGCGCGAGGATAAAGTAAGAGGGGGGTTGGCGCGAGGATAAAACTCGCCCCACCTCCCCCGGGGTGGGGCGCTTATCCCGAAAACACCCGCCCTCGG
>CAZVWW010000072.1:0-11408 GCA_964631265.1 uncultured Thermotogaceae bacterium | reverse complement strand
GTGTTTACCATCTTCTAAGAGCGTCAGAACAGAAGGGACCGGGGGTCAAGGGGGGCGACAGGTCCGCTGATACTCCGAATCATCATACCTGTCCCCTCTAACGTTTATATTCCCTCTAAGTATGCTCGCCCCACCTCCCCCGGGGTGGGGCGCTTATCCCGAAAACACCCGCCCTCGGGTGTTTACCATCTTCTAAGAGCGTCAGAACAGAAGGGACCGGGGGTCAAGGGGGGGCGACAGGTCCGCTGATACGGGAATCATTTTACCTGCCCCCTTGTCTCTCTTTGTCTCATCTTCAGAAACGCCTCTGCAATCAGGGGATCAAACTGCTTTCCGGCGTTGTCTTCAATCTCTTTCAGGGCGGTTTTTTTATCCAGCGGTTCGCGGTAGGAGCGCCTCGTCGTCATGGCGTCCCAGGAATCGACCACGTTGATGATTCGCGATATCTGCGGGATATCCTCTCCGGAGAGTCCGTCCGGGTATCCTCTTCCGTCGTATCGTTCATGATGATGGAGGACCAGGATGGCAATATCCTTGAGCTGGTCCGAGTTCTTCAGGGTTTCATACCCCCAGACAGGATGCTTCTTGATGATTGAAAACTCCTCATTCGTCAGTTTGGACGACTTGTTCAGAACGGCATCGGGGATGAGGATCTTGCCGATATCGTGGACCAGTCCGGCCCAGAAGGCGCGCTTTTTATCTTTATTACTCAAATTTATCTCTTCGGCAAGCTGCGCGGTTAGATTTGCGACACTCTCGGAATGTCCCTTTGTGTAATTGTCATGGATCTCCAGCATCTTGACGATCGATATGATGATCTCTTTGGTGAAGGATTCTTTCATGTTGCTGTAACGTTGAACCTTGTAAAAGGCGGTTGCAAGGCTTTGAAAGGCCTTCATCGCTTCAATGGATTCTCTGTTAAAGTGCTTGTCGCTCTCTCTCCTGATGTCAAGACTGACCCCGCCCTGAGCCACATCGCCGACAAAGAGTTCGAAGTAGAGGGTCTCCTTGAAGTCTTTTGTCGCCCGTTTCAAGATATTGAAATCCCCGTTCTCTTTTGTTTGTGCCTGTTGCACCGCTTTTTTCTCCACAAGCTTGTCTTCCGTGTAGTTCAACATGTTCTGCTCAATGCCGACATCGACCGAATTCTTCATGAAGATATCTTTCGGGATCCGGGTCTTATTCAAAAGCTCCATGTCATGCCCGACGGCGTCTACAAACTCAACGTTCTTCTCACCGTACACGTAGACCGATCCGTAATCCGCCTCGGAGATGATCTCAAAGGCCTTTCTGAAGAGTGTCTGCATAAAGGTCTTCTCACTCATTTCGGTGGCCTCATCGAATTTTCCCGATATCTCGATGATTCGGGAGAGCTTGCCCGCCAGCAGCCGGTTCTCCTCACTCTTGATCTCGAGCTTTTCGTTCATCTCTTTGAGTGTCTCGTTTGTAGCCTCCATCTCCTGGTAATTCGCCGTGATCTCCTCGGCCATCTCCTTGAAACTCTTAATAACCGCCTGGATCTCCTCGACTTCTGTGTTCTCCCAGATCAGCTCATAGCTTGACGGATCACGTATGTCGAATTTCTTGATGGCCCTGGCAAGCCCGACAATGGGCTCGGTGTACTTTTTGGACATAAAGGCGACAAGGCCTGCCACGAGGACAAATAAAAAAGATATCTGCATGATCAGGGCCATCAGGCTCCGGTTGATCCGCCTTTGGAGCTCTGCATCGGAAAAGTGGATGGTCACTTCCCCGATCAGTTGCCCGTCTTTCCTGATCGGTTCTTCAACCGTTATCCGGTTTTCTTCCCGCGGCTTGCTGCCCGTCTCGATCACGAGATAATCCATGATCTCCTGAACAATGATTTCCGAGACACCGCTGATCTGGAGAAATGAATCAATATTCTCTTTCAGGATGGTTTCGTCCAGGTTCCAGAGCGGTTCTCTGCTGCTCATCAAAACGGCGCTCGTGATCCAGCTCATTCGTTTTTCAAAGCTTTCCGCGAGCTCTTTCCGGTTATAATGAAAAATTAGAAGCAGGACAATAACGAATATCGTTGTAAGGGACAAAAGCGCATACTTGAGCATTTTCTTTTTAAATGTATCCAAAAGGGGCTCACCCTTCATTAAAGGATTATGGGAACTACTTGAAAAAGACAGTTTGTTTTTGAAGTTTTAATGACGCCTGTTCAAGAGTATTATAGAGTATCAATTTAAAGAAGAGGCGTTTTTTAGTTTAAATCTTAATGAACGCATGGAGTTTAACGGGAAGTTAAAGGGGGGGGCGGGAGAAGGGGCCGGAACGTTCCGAGCTGGAAAGTCTGCCATCAACCAAGAACAAGAGCAAAAGGACAAGAGCCAGGGGGCTCTTGGCGGGATAACGGCAACAGGCCGGGGACCTGTTGCCAGGAAAAATAGTTACTGCTCGCTTCAAGAAGCGCCGGGACCTGTTGCTAGAAAAAAAGAACACTCTGGGAAGTGTTGGGATATGCAGCCAGAAAGCAAAAAGAGGGCCTTGAAGGCCCTCTTTTTTCGATATGAAACTTATTGTTCATCCATGGGCAAAAAGCCCGCTCTCGTTCAATCGGTCCACCAGATAGTCGATCAGCGGGGACAGGATTGGTCCCAGGACAAACTCGGGGATTGGCAGATTTAGGGGCCGCAGCAGGGCCTTGATCTTCTGGATCACGAACTCCTTTTTCTGCTCCCCGTTCAGTTCCGAGCTCTCTATCTGTGTTATAATAGATGACAGAGTAACGATGATATTCCAGAACTGGGGGTTATTCATCTTTATTTCCATCTCTTATCTCCTTTTAAAAAGCCCGCCCCGAAGGGCGGGGTTAGTGCGTTACATCTTGTCAATCAGTTCATTCTCGGATGTCTCCACCACAGTCGCCTCGTCAAAGAGATTGTATGGGGACATCTTTCCTTCCAGGTAGTTCGTCATGTAGTCTTCCAGAGTTGTAAGGTTCGTATCGATATCAGCAGGGGGCTCGGGAATCTTGAGCGTCTTTCTGCCGGATCCGTCGCTATGTCTGAAGACCAGTTCCAGTACTTTTGCCATGTTCTCACCTCCTCAGGCTTTGTTTGTTTTAAATCCTCCCTCAGTTAAGCGGGCCGAGATGCTGCGTGATCTCGAACTCGATACCAACGAGCGTGTACGTGGTGAACTCGGCGATGACATAGGCGATATCATACGCCTCCTGCTCTGTCACAGTCGAATTGATGGGGACATACACCTTGTCATAGCTTGCATCGACGACGCCGGTGTCCAGTATAACGACCAGTCTCTTTTCCTCCATATCAACCGAAGTTGTGTCTCCGATAGCCATTCTCTCACCTCCTTCCTTTTGTGTTTCAAAAATATATTATCACGTTTTGTGGTATTTGTCAAGAGTCTGTCTTTGATTTTCAGTAACGATTCAATTAAATTCACAATACGTGATAAAATAGAGCGGGGTGATTGTATGTTTAGAAATCGTTTTGCTTCACGTTTGAAGAAATTGAGAAACGAGGCCGGCCTGTCCCAGGCGGATCTGGCCTCAAAGATCGGTTCCAGCACCAATGCTGTCGGGATGTATGAGACGGGCAAACGGATGCCAAGGGAGGATGTCCTTGAAAAGATCCAGGCCTATTTCAACGTCTCTTTCGACTATCTCTTCGGGGTCAGCGATGATCCCAAGCCGGGGATCGAAAAGGCACTCCCGATCTATGAAACAAAACCACAGCATCCGAGGGGATTCACAAACACAGGGGAGACAGTCCTCTTCCGCGAGGGGGATTTTGCCCTCCGGGTGGCGCCGCCAATCTCAAAGATGCTCTATCCGGTCTATCTTGAAGGGGATATCATCATCGTCAAAAGGGCCGCCTATATCAAGGGGAAACTCTCAGTGGTCAGAAAAGACGGGGAAATATTCACCGGCAAGGTCAACCGGGATGCCAAAAACATCATCATGACCAGCCTGAATCCATCCCAGGCGGAAACACGCCTCTTAAAAGAAGAGGCGGAGATCATCGGCGTGGTGATCGGAATGGTTCGCCTCGTTCAGTGGTGAGGTTGGTACTGTGATATAATAAACCACAGTGCCTGAAGAGTCATATCAGGACTACAAAAAAGTTAATCGGAGGGATTAAGATGGCATCTGCCAATAAGACACAGCACGAAGAGATAAAAGAGCCGAGAGTCAGATTTGCCCCCAGCCCGACGGGGTTTCTTCATATAGGGGGGGCGAGGACCGCTCTCTTCAATTACCTTTTCGCAAAGCATTACAACGGTACGTTTGTTTTAAGGGTTGAAGACACCGATCTGGAGCGCTCAACGGAGGAATCGGAGCAATCGCTGCTTGAAACGATGAGATGGCTCGGCCTCGATTGGGATGAAGGTCCGGAAAAGGGCGGAGAATACGGCCCCTACCGACAGTCCGAAAGAATCGACACTTACAGGGAAAAGGCCGGGGAACTTGTTCAAAAGGGATTGGCCTATGAGGCGTATTGCTTTCCCAGCGAGATAGAGAAGCTCCGCAGTGACATGCTCAAAAAAAAGGAATCCCCGCATTACAACGAGGAGATGCTCAAACAATTCAACACGCCTGAAAGACGGGCCGAATTCAAAGACAGAGGATTGAGTCCGGTTATCTATTTCAAGATGCCTCAAAAAGAATATGTCCTGCATGACAAGATAAAGGGCGATGTCCATTTTCAACAGGGAACGATCGGCGACTTCGTCATATTGAGAAGCACCGGGCTGCCCACCTACAACTTTGCCGTTGTGGTGGATGATGCCCTGATGGCGATCACCCATGTCATCCGGGGAGACGATCATCTCTCCAACTCATTGAGACAGATGGCCATGTTCGAGGCGATGGGATACCCGCTGCCGGAATTCGCCCATGTCTCCATGATACTCGGAGAGGACGGCTCGCGTCTCAGCAAAAGACACGGGGCCACATCTGTCGAAAAGTACAGAAAGATGGGCTATCTGCCCCGGAGCATTGTCAATTATCTGGCACTTCTGAGCTGGTCGCATTCCGACGAGCGCGAGATCATGTCCATGGAGGATATGATCGCCGATTTCACCCTCGACCGGGTCAGCTCAAAAGCCGCCATATATGATGAGACCAAGTTGAGATGGATGAACGGTGTTTATATAAGGGAGCTCGACGACGATGAACTCGCCCGTCACGCCATCCCCTTTATTGTTGAGGCGGGTCTCATGGATGAGAGTGATGCCCGGGCCAATTACAAATGGATCCGCGAGGCCGTTAAGTCGTTGAAAAAGAAGCTCCATTCATTCGACGAGGTACCCGGTATGATGGCGGTCTTTTTGAAAGAGCCGGAGGCGAAGAAGGAATGGGCTGAGCAGATCAAGGATGAGGATATCGACCCCGCCTTTGTCGAACTCTACAACGAGGTGAAGAGCATGGATTCGTGGGATATTCCCGGCATCTACAAACTCTTCAAGGACGTGCTTAAAAAGGCGAAGGTTCCCGGAAAGAAATTCTATCACATGCTCAGAGTTGTCCTGACGGGCAAAGAGGATGGTCCGGAACTGATTTACATCATCCATCTCATCGGGAGAAACCAGATGATCAAACGACTTGAAAAGGTAGTGGATATGATTTGATCAGACTGACCGACACATTGAGAAAGCGAAAAACGGAGTTCATCCCCGTTGAAAAGGGAAAGGTCAAGATGTACACCTGCGGCCCGACGGTTTATAACACGGTTCATATCGGCAATGCCAGACCGGCGGTCGTCTTCGATTCTCTCAGGCGGTATTTTGAATACAAGGGCTATCGCGTGACCTACGTGATGAACTTCACCGATATCGATGATAAGATCATCAACCGGATGAAAGACGAGGGATGGGATTACGATCTCATCACCACAACCTTTATAAGAGAATACCTGCGGGACATGCAGTCTCTCGGCGTCAAACCGGCGAACTACCATCCGAGAACCTCGCACTTTGTCCCCGAAACGATCGATTTCATCGAAAAACTCGTCGATAAAGGCTTTGCCTACGCGGTGGAGGGCGAGATATTCTACAACGTCAAGAAGTTTCCCGGCTACGGAGAACTCTCACATCGAAAACTGGAGGATATGTTGTCAGGCGCCCGAATCGAGGTGGACCGGCGCAAGAAGAATCCGGGGGATTTCACCCTCTGGAAACCGGCCAAGGCAGACGAACCCTACTGGAACAGCCCGTGGGGGAAGGGACGCCCCGGCTGGCACATCGAGTGCTCCGTGATGTCAACGACCCTGCTCGGCTCCCCCTTTGACATCCATGCGGGCGGCAACGACCTGATCTTCCCCCATCATGAAAACGAAAAGGCCCAGAGTGAGTCCTGTCTCGGCGGGAAATTTGCCAACTACTGGCTTCACAACGGCATGCTGCAGATGAACGGCTCGAAGATGGCCAAGTCGGTGGGCAATATCATCTCCATCCGGGATGCCGTGAGTCGTTATGGAAAAGATGCGGTGAGGATGTTCCTCTTCTCGACACAGTTCAGGAGCCCCATCGATTACAGCGAGGACCGCTTTGAGGAGTGGAGGAAAGGAGCCGGGAGGGTCAACAACGCCCTTCTGAGGGTTGAAGAGATCTTCGATACCGTCCCGCCTTTCCAACAGCGAAAAACCGAATGGCTCGAGGCAAAACGGCAGCTCTTCGAGAAATACCTGGATGACGATTTCAACACGCCGAGGGTCCTCTCCCTCATCTTCGATATCGTGAAAGAGATGAACGCCACCTCGGACAAGCCCTTTCTGAAACAAGCCTACTGGTTGATAAAGGGAGAATGGGCCGACGTCCTCGGACTCTTCACGGACGTTCCCGTCAAGACCAAAACAACGGATACGTCGGGGATTGACAAGATAATGGAACTGATCATTCATTCAAGAGAAACGTTCCGGAAGAATAAAATGTACGAACAAGCCGACAAGATAAGAGATGGCCTCAACGAGGCTGGAATAAAATTGCTGGATACACCAGACGGAACCAAATGGCAGCAAAATTGAGGAGGTGACTTCCCTAATTATGAAAAGAAGCGGGAAGAAGATTTATTCTTATGTACATTTTGAGAAAGAGCTGACACCAAAGTATCACAAAGAAATCAAGTTGAAGAAGGCGCCGATTGAAGTGGGCGATGTCTTCATCGACACCACTTTTAAACTCCTGCAGAAGATCGACGAATCCATCACAGAAAAAGACCGCAGACGGATCATCTTCGCACCCGAAGATGAGAAGAAATGGCGGTTCGACAAAGAACTGCAGGAACACTTCAAAGAAAGATTTGAAAACTCCGACCTGGACGCGATCATCAGTAGATTCGCAGACGAGGCCTTTAAGTGGTATGAACATCTGAAAAAAAACGACGAGAACCTTGATTATTTGAACAATCAAGGCGACCGTGTCAATGGAAACTAAAGATTATCCCAACGAAGATCTCATCTTCATTCAAGGTGAGACCGATTCCAGACTCTATAAATTACAGAAAGGCAAGGTTGCAATTTACCTTGCCTTTCAAAATATACTGCTGCTCGACGTGATCACACAACCGATGTTCTTCGGCATTGCACCGCTGACAGGCGGGGTTCACAAATATACTGCTGAATGCATTGATGAGGCAACGGTCGATATACTCGATTATGAGAAAGATGAGATCGGCGAACAACAGACACTGCTGATGAACCAGCTGGCCGGCAAGATCCGAAGCCGGCTTGAGCAAGAGGACATACAGGGAATCTCAAACCTTCTGAACCAGATGGATAAGTTTGATACGATCTCCGAACGGTTCTTCAGCCGTTTCTTTCCATACAAGCTCGTCAGAGACACGATTAGAGAATTACGGGAAACCGGACAGATCGCAAGAACGGAAAAAGGTATTTACCAAAAATCAGTGGACAAACTGACTATTGAGGAGGGATGGTAGAATTGGCAACTGTAAAAGGATTTAAGGCAGTAAGACCGAAGGAGGAACTGGTTGAAAAGGTGGCTTCCAAGCCGTATGATGTGTTGAGCTCCGAAGAGGCGAGAGAGGAAACGAAGGGCAACCCGTATTCGTTCCTTCATGTGGTCAAACCCGAGATTGATCTCGACCCGTCGGTCAACGTTTACGATGAGAGCGTCTATCAGAAGGCGGCTGAGAACCTCAGCGCCATGATCGACAGGGGCTATCTCGTCCGGGACCGGGAGGAGTCGCTTTATATCTACCGGCAGGAATGGAAAGGCCATGTACAGGAGGGCCTCGTTGCCTGCTTTTCAGTGGACGAATATCAGACATCAAAGATCAGGAAGCATGAATTCACCCGGCAGAAAAAAGAGGACGACCGGGTCAAAAATATCCTGGCCACCAACGCCAACACCGGCCCTGTTTTTTTGGCCTACAGAAGTGAAGAGGGCGCTGATGCAGAACTCAAACGAGAAGCCGGGGACGGGAAACTTTATGCGTTTACAGACGAGTTCGACGTCAAACACACGGTTTACAGGGTTCAAGACACCCGGGCTGTGAAAGAGGCCTTCGAACAGGTCCCGGCCCTTTATATCGCGGATGGCCATCACCGGGCCGCTTCAGCCTCACGCGTACGTGACATTAAAAAGGAAAAGAACCCTTCGCATGACGGGACAGAGGAGTACAATTATTTCCTGGCCGTCCTCTTTCCACACGATCAGCTGAAGATACTCGATTACAACCGGTTCGTTAAAGACCTCAACGGACTGACCAAAGAGCAGTTCTTAAAGAGCGCCGGCGAGCGTTTTGACATCGAAAAGGCGGACGAAACACCCTTTAAACCGTCCAAACTTCATGAATTCGGCATGTATATCGGGGGCGAATGGTACAAACTCACCTCAAAGCCTGAGACATTCATCAAAGACGATCCCGTCGCCTCGCTCGATGTGGCCATCCTGCAGGAAAACCTGCTTGGCCCTGTCCTTGGAATAGGCGATCCCAGAACGGACGAGAGAATCGACTTTATCGGCGGTATCCGGGGACTAAAAGAACTCGAAAGACGCGTGGATGAGACCGAAAACGGCGTCGCCTTCTCCATGTACCCAACGGAGATGGAGCAACTCCTCAACGTAGCAGACGCCGGCAAGACCATGCCGCCCAAATCAACGTGGTTCGAGCCGAAATTAAGAAGCGGATTATTCGTCCATTTGTTATAAACATCCCCGGTTATCTGGCTGCAGGTCCCCCGGCCTGACAGCCACTATCCGGTCATGAGCCCCCCGGCTCATGTCCTTATGTTACCAACCAGGGAAGAGTCATCTAAACCCTAACGCTCCACCCGGGGGGGTTACGGAATAAAAGAATGTACAATCAGGAATCATTCTCGAAAGAAGTGAGCTAAAATTGCTGAGAGAAATAATAGGAATCGACCCGGGCAGTACCCGTTTGAAGATATGCAACAGAAAAGGCGAGATCATCACGGACACAGCATCCGTGATGATCTTCGACACCTATCACAGGCATCCCTACGGCGACATCGCCGCCTTTGGCGACAAGGCCCGGGAGCTCTCCGGCAAGCTCCCGCCTGATTTCAAGGTCCTCAGACCCTTTCAAACGGGGAAGATCTGCCATTTTGACGGGGCCGTCGCCCTTTTCGAAAACACCACCTTCAAACGCGGCTCCAAAAAAGGCGTGTTAAAGCCCACCGCCGTCATCAACCAGTCCATCAACGCCACCGTGGTTGAACGCGAAGCCCTTTGCGAATCCCTCATGGAGGCCGGTGCCTCAAAGGTCTTTGAGATAGACAGCCCCATCTCGGCAGCGATGGGAGCAGGGGTGGATATCACCGAATCCAACGGGAACATGATTGTCAACATCGGCGGGACCCATACCGAGATCGCCATCATGTCGCTCTCCAATATCGTCACCGCTGAGGCGTTACCCTTCAGCGTGTCCACCCTGAAAAAAAGGATCAGAGACCTGCTGAAGGAGGATTACAGGCTGCTGATCGGGGAAAAGACGACCGACGAGCTGCTCGATCTCTCCATGCGGAGCCTGGAAAGGCAGCCGTCAACGCTCGGACCGGTTGTCGGCATCGACATCGATTCAGGCCTCCCCGTCAAAAAGAGTGTCAAAAAAGAGACGATCTGGGAGGTCACCCGCTACGAGATGGACTATCTCATCAGCGCGATAAGGGAAAGTCTCGAGGGCACACAGCCCGAACTCGTGACAGACATACTGGAAAGGGGCATCATCTTTGCGGGCGGCTTTTCAAACTACGCCGGTTTTGTGGATTATGTCAACAAAAAGGTCGAGGTGCAGATCATTGTGCCCGAAGAGCCTGAATATCTCTGCGTGAGAGGAAACATTGCCATTTACGCGAATAAATCATTACGCCCGCTTCTCAGGGAGGCTTTTTAGATTATTGAAGAGGAAAACACTGAATCTCTGGATACTGCTGCTCATCGTCTCGATAATACCTGCTTTTCTTGAGGATTTCAGACCCGGTCTCTATAACAGCACGGTCAAACTCTTGAGAAGCCCCTTTACGCTGCTGCAGGAATATAGAATACAGACCGATACCTTTTTGGCAAACTGGCAAAAGGCGGTTGAGTTGACACAAAACGAAAGAAACTACAACGAATCCCTCTTCTACTCATCCATCTACAAGACCGAATACGAAAGCCTCTTAAGAGTCGTCGATTCAACCGACAACCGTTTATTGAGGATGTTCCCGATAGTCCGCCTTGCCGGAACACGCGGCATCTACAGAAACGAGCGATTACTGATTAGCTCTGAATCCCCCCTGCCGTCAGCCGGTTACCTCGTCTCCCCGGCGCTCGGATCAGTCGTCGGCAGGATTAATGATCGTTATGATGACCGGGAGGGGGGGCCTCAAATGGCGGAGGTCATCCCATTCTGGAGTTCGGATTTCACCTCACGGGTGGCGTGTTACAAAAAAAATTCCAATGAAGAATACGGCGATCTTGCCCTCGTCGAAAAGAACCGGCTCATCAATTTTAACCCCTCACTGGAATATCAGCCGGGAGACCGGATAAGCATTTACGATTCGGAGCTTGAACGATACGGGTGGACCGTCCTCGGAAGAGTCGCCCCGGTTTACGAGCATGAGATAGTGGAGCGATATGCCATCGATTATGAACTGGACCGAAAGAGCGTACTGGAAGAGAATTACTTTCTGGTGGTTGAATAAAGGAGTTGATGATATGAAAATGAAAAAGGGAATCACATACGACGATGTTCTGCTGGCCCCGGTTTATTCCGAGGTAACACCGGCAAACGTCGAATTGAAGACACAGTTCACAAAGGGGATCGCTCTCAATCTTCCCCTTGTCAGTGCTGCCATGGACACAGTGACGGAGTATGAGATGGCCAAGGCTCTTGCCCGACTCGGTGCTATCGGTATCATCCATAAGAACCTTTCCATTGAAGAACAGGC
>CAZVWW010000071.1:0-12034 GCA_964631265.1 uncultured Thermotogaceae bacterium | reverse complement strand
AATGAGACAACTGTGGAGAAGATAAAGGGGATGGCTCAGATCAAGAAAAATTAAGGTATCTATTCACCAGCTCCAATTAAGTCACCTGACTTTTACACAACATAAGGAGAAGTAGATTGTTAATTATTTGTTTTCTTGTTGAGGTTTTTTCAGGGTACTGAATAGTTACCGGAAACGAGAGATCCCTTTGATTTCTCTTGATTTCCCCACGATGTTTATGGTAAAATCCACAGGAAAATAAAGGGAGCCGATAATGAAGGGAATAAAAAAAGAGAGAGCACCCGTCGGAGAAGGTACTTATTTGATCTGTCACGGGTTAAAGAGGACGAAGGTAAAATTCAATAAGAATAAATGCAGAGGTAATTCTGACAGCAACCACCATTGATTGATTTCAATGGTGGTTTTTTTTTGGAGGAGGAGTGATATGTTAAAGGGAAGACACCTGATCGATCCGATCGATTTTTCAACCGATGAATTGGAAGAGATCTTTGCTTTGTCAGACCGGATCATCGACAATCCAAAGGACTACGCAAAGGTCTGTGAGGGCATGATTATGGGATCGTTGTTCTACGAACCAAGTACCCGGACCCGGCTGAGCTTTGAATCTGCGATGATGCGGCTTGGCGGGAAGATAATCGGCTTTTCGGAGGCATCCTCGAGTTCCGTCTCGAAAGGGGAGAGTGTGGCGGATACCATCCGCACCGTTGCCTGCTATGCCGATATTGCCGTTATGCGCCATCCGAAGGAAGGGGCCCCGAAAGTTGCCTCGATGTACTCGGATATTCCCGTTATCAACGCCGGGGACGGGGGACATCAGCATCCGACACAGACATTGACCGATCTGCTGACCATCAGACGAAAGATGAACCGGCTGGATCATCTCAAGATAGGTTTTTGTGGCGATCTCAAATTCGGCAGAACGGTGCATTCGCTCATTAAGGCTCTTTCGCGATATGACAAGAATGAGATGGCCCTCATCTCGCCCGAGGAGTTGGTGATACCCGATTACATCAAAGAGGGGGTCTTACAGAAGAACAAGATTCACTACAGCGAAGTGCGGAAGATAGAGGATGTCATCGATGAGCTGGATATCCTTTACATGACCAGGGTCCAAAAAGAGCGTTTTTTCAACGAGGAGGATTACATCAGATTGAAAGACACCTACATACTGAACGCCGAGAAGATGGAACGGGCAAAGGCGGATATGATCATCATGCATCCGCTGCCGAGAGTGAACGAGATAGCTTATGAGCTTGACAACGATCCAAGGGCGACCTATTTCAAACAGGCCAAAAACGGCATGTTTGTCCGGATGGGTCTAATCTCCAAACTGGTGGGGGTGTGTTGACATGATGACGATTAACACGATTGAGAACGGCATTGTGATCGACCACATCAAGGCGGGTTCCGGAATCCGGATATTCGATTATCTGGGGCTGAACAAAGCCGATTATACGGTAGCGCTTATCATGAATGCAGCGAGCAAAAAACTCGGCAGGAAAGATATCATCAAGATCGAGAACGAGATCAACTTTGACCTCAGCGAACTGGGACTCATAGACCCGGATGCGACCGTTAATATCATTGAAGACCACCGGATCACCAAAAAGCTCAAGCTCAGCCTTCCCGAAACGGTCGAGGATGTGATTAGATGCAAGAATCCCAGGTGTATCACATCCGTTGAACAGAACATCCATCACGTTTTCTATCTATCCGATCGCGAAAAGGGAGAGTACCGGTGTAAATACTGTGATGAGCAATATAAACTCGGAGAGATCTGATGGGCAACGGAGAGATCCTTTTCAAGGATGTCCGGATCGTCGATGAGAACAAGGATTTTTCAGGAGATTTGTACATCAAAAACGGCCGGATTGCGGACTTCGGGAAGGAATTAGAGTATTCGTGTCCTGTTAAGCGATTCGATTATGAGGCCGTTCTAATGCCGTCATTCATCGACCTTCACAGTCACTTCAGAGACCCCGGATACACTTGGAAAGAAGATATCGTCAGTGGGTCAAAGGCAGCCGTTAAAGGGGGCTACACAACCGTCAATCTGATGGCAAACACCAGCCCGGTCTGCAGTTCGGAAGAGATCGTTGATGCCGTCATCCAAAAGGCTGAGAGCGCGGGGCTCATAAACTGTTATCAGACGGTTTCTGTCACAAGAGACTTCGATGGGCGCGACCTGTCACACCTTGACACTCTCAACCCGGAGAGAGTACGGTTTTTGTCGGATGACGGGAACGGCGTTGAGGATACAGAGGTGATGGAGAAGGCCATGATCAAGGCAAAGGCCAAAGGACTTATCATATCCTCTCATGCCGAATACAGGGAAATAAGCAACAAAGATCCCAGAGCGTCGGAGAATCTCATGACAGAACGGGATATAGCGCTATGCCGAAAAACCGGCTGCAGATTGCATATGGCTCATGTAAGCACAAAAGAGGCCCTGATAATGATCCAAAAGGCCAAAGCTGCTAAGATTCCAGTCACGTGCGAGGTTACCCCGCATCATCTGATACTCAGCGACAGCGTTGATTATGCGGTCCATCCGCCTCTCAGAACACAAGCAGACATCTCCGCCTTAAAAGCGGGGCTTGCAGACGGAACAATAGACGCCATCGCCACAGACCACGCCCCTCATGCCAAAGAAGACAAAGAAAAGGGGGCAAGAGGTATGAGTGGAATCGAGATTGCCTTCCAAACCTGCTATACCGGTCTGGTAAAAGGTGGAATCATATCTCTTTCAAGGCTCTCCGGGTTGATGTCAAAGAATCCGGGAGAGATTCTGGGAATTGAATCGGGAACCATTGAAAAGAACCAAAACGCCGATATCGTGATCATCGATCTCGACAAACAGATGACGATAGATTCGAATAACTTTTATTCAAAGGGAAAGAACACGCCGTTTGACGGAAAGACGGTGTACGGAACAATCAAAGAAGTCTACCGGAACGGCAAATTAATGACAACAGGGGATGATGAAAATGATAATTGATAAACTATTCGATCGGGTTGAGCATTACGGCAACGTCTGCATCGGACTTGACACGGCAACGGATTATATCCCGGAAGCCATCAAGGCCGAAAAAGAGAATGTGGAAGATACTCTCTTCGAATTCAACCGGAGAATCATTGAAGCCACAAAGGACATCACGGCCTGTTATAAGGTTCAGATTGCCTATTATGAGGCTCAGGGCTTGAAAGGACTGCAAGCCTACGCCAGAACCGTTTCATACATACGGGAACTGAAGATCCCGGTCATCGGGGATGTCAAAAGAGGGGATATTGCCAAAACAGCTCAGATGTATGCAAAAGCCCATTTTTCAGGCGATTTCGAGGTGGATGCCATCACCGTCAATCCCTATCTCGGAACAGACACGCTCGAACCCTATTACGATTATCTGAGGCAGGGCAAGGCGATATTTGTCCTTCTCAAGACGTCCAACCCGGGATCGGGCACTGTCCAGAACATCCTCTCCAAGGAAGGCAAAACGGTCTATGAAACACTCGGAGAAAAAGTGATCGACGAGGGAAAGCTACATATGGGTAACAACGGATTCTCCTCCATCTGTACCGTTGTCGGCTGCACCCATGCGAAGGAGGGAAAGAGACTGAGACAACAAATGCCAAACACCTTCTTTCTTATACCGGGATACGGAGCCCAGGGCGGGAAGGCTCAGGATCTAACGGGCTATCTGATGAATGGCAACGGGGGGATTGTTAACTCTTCACGAGGAATCATCCTCGCCTACAGAAGGAATAATCCTGATAACCTCCCCTTTGACGAAGCATCAAGGCGGGCGGCGATAAAGATGCGGGACCGGATTAATCAAGCCGTCAGGAGGAATGGATAGCATGGTTATGAACACGTTAAAAGAAACGGAAGCACTCTTGCAGGGACATTTTCTACTCAGCTCGGGACGACACAGCGGCAGGTATATCCAATGTGCCAAACTGCTTCAATATCCCGATAAGGCCAAAGAAGTTGTTGAGGTTACGGCCGACAAGATTAAGGATATCGCCTTCGATACCGTTGCGGGACCGGCAATGGGGGGGATCATCCCCGCCTTCATTCTGGGGGGGTTGCTTCAGAAAAAGGCCATCTTCACAGAAAGAGTCGATAATGAGATGCAATTAAGACGGGGATTTGAGATTAAAAAGGGTGAAAGAATCATGCTGATGGAAGACGTGGTTACCACCGGCAAATCCTCCATGGAGGTTGTTAGACTGCTGGAGGGGCTTGGCGCTGAGGTCATCGGAATCGCCTGCATCGTCAACCGGGGGGAGGCAACCCTTGACCTTCCCCTCTTTGAAGCTGTGGAAATCCACTTTGAAACGTATGACCCGAAGGACTGCCCTTTATGTCAACAGGGGTCAAAGGCTGTCAAACCGGGAAGTCGAAAACAATAAGAGAATGGATAATCAGCATTTGTATTCCCCGAAGTGTTATGGTATAATAGTACATGATATAACTTAAAAAGAGGTGAGTTTTATGAAGAAAATCGCACTGATTGCAGTATTAATGCTGACGGTACCGGTGTTGTTCCTGGCGGGTGAAGTGGCAGAAACCACAACCGATATTCTCAGCACGTCACTCTCCCAGTTAACAGCGGATAAGGCCGTTGGTTCAGCCGTTAAAGTCGGCGACAAGACAATGATCCCCTTATTCGAGGCTAATGCGGGATTCGGAGGCGGACTTGGCGGACCCGAAGGTGTCGCATACGGCGGAGGAGCCGGTGGCGGACTGAGCCTTTTACCGTACTCGGTACTCATTATCTCCGAAGACGGCGTTGATGTTATTCCGGTCTCCAACAAAACACCGTTCCTCGAACAGATCGTTCATGTACTCCCCGATCTCATGCCGATTATCAGCCAGGTCATGCAGTACCTGTCAGTGGACCCCTCCGGAGCACCAGCTCAAGGTCCTTCACATTAATTGCTGAAGACAAGAGAGTACCATATAAAGGCATCCGAAATTGAGGATGCCTTTTTTTATAAATTTCGATTTTATTTAACCTACAATCACATAACATGATATAATTCTGTAGGGAGCACGGTTCTACAAAGAGATAAATAATTATTTGGGGTGAAAAAATGGGAGAGAAATTCAATCTTCAGGATCGATTTTTAAATCATTTAAGAGTTAACAGGATAGGGGTCAAGTTATTCCTCGTCAACGGTTTTCAGATACGGGGAAAACTGAAATCATTTGATATGTATTCAATCCTTATTGAAGAGGGAAAGAATCAGAGTTTAATCTTCAAACATGCTGTCAGCACTGTACAGCCGGACACTTATGTATCCTTAGACAAATCCTCAGACAACGGGGGGAAAGATAAATAGAGACCTTTCGAACCGTGTGTTTCCCTTTTTAAAACCAAGGAGATGTATTCATTGATCAAACTGAAAAAAGAAAAAGACTTAAACGCACTTGAAAAAGCGGCAAAGATCGTTGCCGAAACGCTGGCAATGAGCGAAGAGTTTATTGAACCCGGTATATCGACGTGGGACATTGACAGAAAGATTGAGGAATTTATTAAGAACAAGGGGGCTATCCCCTCTTTTAAAGGGTATCAGGGCTTTCCGGGATCTGCCTGTATATCCGTCAACGAAGTCCTTATCCATGGTATTCGATCAATGGATAAGATCGTGGAAGAGGGAGATATTGTTTCCATAGATGTTGGCGCTTACATTGGCGGGTACCATGGTGATGCCGCAAGAACCTTTGAGATTGGAGAGGTTTCTGAGAAAAAACAGGGATTGGTCAGAATCACAAGAGAATCTCTTGATATCGCCATCGAAGCCCTCGGATCCGGAAAAAGACTCGGTGACATGGGACATGCCATACAGGAATATGTCGAACCGAAAGGTTATTCGATTATCCGGGATTTCGGTGGACACGGGATAGGCCGGGAGATGCACGAGGACCCGTTTGTTCCCAATTTTGGCGAACCCGGTTCCGGTCCGCGGATCAGGAGCGGTATGGTTCTGGCGATAGAACCGATGATCTGTACAGGTGAGTATCCAACCATGGTACTGGAAGACGGGTGGACGGTTGTCAACGTTGACCGCTCACTCAACGCGCATTTCGAAGATGATGTTGCCATAACGCCTGACGGCGTAAGAATTCTCAGCCGTCTTTAGACAGAAAAAACAGGGATTTATAATCAAAAAAGACCTCTAAAAGGGGTCTTTTTGTTATTGGTGAACAAATCGGACGCAAAACTGAAAAACAAGGAGCATATGCAAGCCATATAGTTCTATAGTCGAATTATCACCTCTGAGACTTCTTAAGAGCGCTCAAAGAGATATTCTCCCTATGATATAATGAAGCAAAAGTGAATCAGAGAGGAGGAAAGAAATTGGGTAAAAGATATATCCCGCACACTGAAGATGAGATTAGAGAGATGCTAAACACGATTGGTGTGAGCAATATGAAGGAGCTCTTTGTAGAGCTGCCGTCTGAAAAACGGGTGGACTGTCTTCGTCTCAAAAGCGGGATGGCTGAGGCAGACCTGATGAGAAAGATGCTTGAACTTTCTGAAAGAAATACCAATCTTGAGAATTACTCCGTTTTCATGGGAGGGGGAATTTATAAACACCTTATCCCCTATGCCATCCAGTCCGTTGTTGAAAGAGGTGAATTCCTGACAGCCTACACCCCTTATCAGGCGGAAGTGAGTCAGGGATCGCTTCAGATGTTTTATGAATTTCAAACCATGATCGCCGAACTGACCGGACTGGAGGTTGCCAACTCCTCCATGTACGACGGGGGGACAGCGGCAGCAGAGGCGATGCTCATGTCCTGTAATGTGAAGAGGAAGAACAAGTACCTCGTCTCAAAGGCCTTGCACCCTGAGTACATAGAAGTGATGAAGACGTATGCGAAAGGTCCCGGAATAGAGATAGAGGGCGTGGATTATGATGATCAGACAGGCATGCTGGATCTGGAGGATTTGAAGAAAAAAGTGGATCAAGACACGGCTGGTGTTATGGTCGGCTATCCCAATTTCTTCGGTGTTATCGAAAACATCAGCAGAATAAGAGCAATAAACGACAAACTTCTTCTCGGAGTCTCTGTCAATCCTCTGGCGTTGTCAATCCTGGAGGCCCCGGGGAAGATGGGAGCCGATATTGTGACGGGAGAAGCCCAACCGTTTGGCGGGTCTCTATATCTCGGCGGTATGTCGCTTGGCATCTTTGCCTCAAAGAGAAAATATATCCGGAAGATGCCCGGCAGGATCATAGGCCAAACCGTTGACGAGGACGGCAACAGAGGTTTTTCGATGATTCTTCAGACCAGAGAACAGCATATAAGGCGAGGCAAAGCAACTTCAAACATCTGTTCAAATCATGCTCACAACGCCCTGGTGGCAAGCATGTATCTGTCTCTTGTCGGAAAAACGGGCCTGAAGAAAATTGCGTTAAATTGTGCCAGAAAGGCGCATTATCTGGCGGAGAAGATCGACAGGATGGACAGATATTCAATGCGGTTTAACGCCCCGTTCTTCAACGAATTCACCATCGATTCTCAGTTCGATCCCGATTATATACAGGAGAAAATGCAGAAAGAAAAGATTATGGGGCCCCTTCCCATCGGAAAGATAACAGATAGAAAAGACATGCAGAACCTTTCTCTGGTAGCGGTAACAGAAGCCAACCGAATGGAAGAGATCAATTTCTTTGCGGCAAAACTGGAGGAATTATTATGAGAAGAGACGACAGACTGGTTTTTGAAAAGAGCCAGGCGGGAAAAAGAGGCTATTATCTGCCAAACGAGAAGGTTCCCGAATACCAGCTCAACGAGATGTTCGAGGAAGATACCATCAGGCAGGAAGCGGCCGGACTACCTGAATTATCGGAAGTCGAGGTTGTGAGACATTACACCAACCTATCCAAACTCAACCACTCCATCGATAACGGATTCTACCCGCTCGGTTCCTGCACGATGAAATACAACCCGAAATTGAATGAAACAGTCGCTGCCATCGGCGGGTTGAAGAACCTCCATCCTTATCAGCCGCCGGAGACCATTCAGGGATCACTGGAGCTGATGTATTATCTGCAGGAGGCCCTTAAAGAAATAAGCGGAATGGATGAAGTCTCTCTACAGCCAGCCGCAGGTGCGCACGGTGAGTTTACGGGCATCAGTTTAATCCGGGCCTATCATGATGACCGCGGCGATCACAAGCGAAAGAAGGTTATCGTTCCGGACTCCGCTCACGGTACAAATCCCGCAACCGCTGCTATGTGCGGATACAAAGTCGTTGAAGTAAAATCAAATCAAAACGGAACGCTTGATGTGCAAGCGTTGAAGGAGAAAATCGGGGATGATGTGGCGGCCATTATGCTGACAAACCCTAACACACTGGGGCTCTTCGAACGCGATATCCTCGAGATTCAAAAAGTGGCACATGACAACGGCGCTCTGCTCTATTACGACGGCGCCAATATGAATGCCATTATGGGCAAGATCAGACCGGGCGATATGGGATTTGATGTCATGCACTTCAATCTGCATAAGACCTTTTCAACTCCGCACGGCATGGGCGGCCCGGGGAGTGGACCTGTCGGCGTTAAAAAGTGTCTGATCCCATTCTTACCGAAACCGGTTATCAAAAAGGAAAAAGGGACCTACAATATCGACAACAATATACCGAAGAGTATCGGAAAACTACGGACCTTCTTCGGCAATTACAACGTCCTGATCCGAGCGGCCGCATACATCATGACAATGGGCGGTGACGGCCTGGAAAGTGCCAGTGATTATGCCGTCCTGAATGCCAATTATCTGAGAAGCAACCTTGAACAGATCTTCAAAATCCCATACGGCACCAAATGCATGCACGAATTCGTAGCCGACGGGTCAACACTCGAAGAATACGGCATTAAGACAATGGATCTGGCCAAGGCTCTCCTGGATTACGGGGTTCATCCTCCAACGGTCTATTTCCCCCTGATCGTACATGAGGCGATGATGATCGAGCCGACGGAAACCGAAACAAAAGAGACACTTGACTATTTCGTTCAGACCATTGAGAAGATCATCGAAAGGGCTAAACAGGACAAAGCAACCATACAGCATGCGCCCTATAACACCCCCGTCAGAAGGCTGGATGAGGTTAAAGCGAACAAGGAAATTGACTGTAATTTCTACAGCGAAAAAAAGAAATGACACAACGCTTGATTTTTTGCTGATAAATGTGTATAATAAGCGCCGGTGAGTTGATTTTTTCAGTTCACCGGAGATTCGGGGTCGTAGCTCAGCTGGGAGAGCGCTACCATGGCATGGTAGAAGCCGTGGGTTCGAGTCCCATCGACTCCACCAGACGGGACAGCTTTGCTGTCCCGTTTTTCTTTTTATGATGACTCTGGTAGTTATGATATAATTTTAGTAATTATCATCAAATTTGCATAACGGGGGTGGCTTTTTTTGACAATGAAGCGAATTGCAATCACCGGAATGGGAACCTTAAACCCCATCGGGAACTCTGTGAAAGACTATTTAAAAGCGTTAAAAAACGACGTGATAGGTATCGAACGAATAAAGTCGTTTGATGCGGAAGGGATTCCAGTTAAAATTGCTGGTGAGATTAAGGACTTTAATCCGAAAGACTATATGGAAAGACGAAAAGCGAGGAAATTTGATCGTTTTCTACAAATCGGGTTAGCCGCAACCAAAGAGGCTCTGGAGGATTCCGGTCTTCTGAATACCCAGGATTGGAAAAAAACCGCTGCTTGCACCCTTTCTTCGGGGATAGGCGGGGCTCATACAGAATACAAAGAGTTTAATGCATTCTTTAATGACGGTCCGAGATATGTCAGTCCTTTTTTAATCCCCATGATAATCACCAACATGATGGCCGGTGTTGTGTCCATGGAATATAAGTTACAAGGCCCCAATTATGCTGCTGTAAGTGCCTGTGCAGGTGCGATCCACTCCATTATCACAGGAGCTCTATTGATCAACAGCGGGAAATGTGATGTTGCTATCGTCGGTGGAGTCGAATCTGCTGTCAGCCCACCAAGTATTGCGGGGTTTGCCAATATGATGGCTCTATCAAAGAAGAACGACGACCCCAAAGCCGCGAGTAATCCATTTGATAAAACTCGGGATGGTTTTGTGCTCAGTGAAGGTAGTGGAGTTCTCATCCTTGAGAGTGAAGAGCATGCAAAGAAAAGAGAGGCGAAGATCTACGCTTATCTGCTGGATGGTGGCATGTCCGCTGACGCCCACGATTTCAGCGCCTCTGATCCGGAAGGCGAAGGACCCGGATTGGCTATGTCAAGAGCGGTTGAAGATGCGGGTATAGACATTAAGTCCATTGATTTAATCAACGGACACGCCACGGGAACACCTGTGGGAGATCGCTCTGAGGGAAAGGCCATATTGAGATTATTTGGTGAAGAAAATCCCGGGGTTATGGTACAGGGAACAAAAACCCTTTTGGGACACACCATTTCCGGTTCGGGGGCCATAGAACTGATCGGTGCCATCCTTCAGAGTAGAAACAAATTTGTCCATGGCATGCCAAACCTGAATGAACCGGAAGATGATATTCGAATGTTGAATTTCACCCGGGAAAACAAGCCTTCGGATTTCACAACCATCATGAAAAATTCGTTCGGCTTTGGCGGGCAGAATGCATCTGTGATTGTGAAGGTGGTCCAATGAAAGAAATGAATATTGAATACATCAAAAAGCAGTTACCACATCGTTATCCCTTCTTATTTGTCGATAAGATTTTGGAGATTAGAGAAAGCAGTATAATCGCCATCAAAAACTGTACAAACGATGAACCCTTCTTTCAGGGACATTTCCCTGATTATCCGATTATGCCGGGTGTCTTACAGGTTGAGGCGATTGCCCAGGTGGCTGGACTCCTTTTGGTGGAGAATCATAAAGAACAGAAGGGGGACAACATGATCCCACTTTTCCTGGGTATCGATAAAGCCCGCTTCCATCATGAAGTTAGACCCGGAGACAGATTGACTTTTAACGTCTCGCTTATCGAGCAAAGAAGTAACATGTTCTGGTTAAAAGGGAAGGTTACAAAGGAAAATGAAATAACTTGCACCAAAGCAAAGATTATGGTAGGATTTAAAGAGAGCTAATTTATTTTTCATAACAAAAGGAGGACATCATAAAATGACAAGAGAGGAAATTTTTGAGAAGGTTAAAAAAACCCTGATTGAAAATTTTGATTTGGAGGAGGATGAAGTTACAGAAGAAGCCGACTTGAAAGAAGACCTCGACGCAACTTCTTTGGAACTCGTTGATCTCGCTATGGAGCTTGAAAAGGGATCTGATATCAAAATTGAACTTGAAGAATTTTCAGATGTTGAAACTGTAAAAGATGTAGTTGATTTAATAGAGGCAAAATCCAGAGAAATAAAGAAAGAGGAAACCGTTTAAGGTTTCCTCTTTCTTTGACTTATTTCAATCAATGTTAGAAGAACGGTTTCCACTGAAATGAATTTTTTCGTCCGTGACTTCAATTGTTATCCTGCAAAGTTCTTAGCCTTTTTTTGCCATTCGGCAATGATATATGCTAAAATTACCTTAAAGCCAAAAAATGATATAGAATAGAATCTTTATCGGTGTTTAAGGAAAACAGCCGAAGGATTGTTTTTGATTATTGATAATCCGACAATGATTCTATGAAACAAAAAATTGAAGTCCTTAAATGGCACTTATTTGTGATGAAAAGGGACATTTTTCTAATAGATAAAGCGAGATACAATCGAGGGGGGGTTGTTTTGTTTTTAAAATGGATATTTTCCATTTTGATATATTTAAGTGTACTCTTAATCAATTTGAATATGAGACTTGATAATCTGTCGGTTATTTATTCCTCTATTGTTATTACAGCAGGGATATCCATCTTTTTCGGAATTTTGATTATTGTTAAGAAGAGATTGAAAAAAGAAGAGTGAATGTGCGGACAACCGATACCGCTCTCAAAATTCTCGGTTTTATTATCCACTGTCTTTAAAAATGAGGGGCAAACCATTATCAATACACTCAGAC
>CAZVWW010000070.1:0-12100 GCA_964631265.1 uncultured Thermotogaceae bacterium | reverse complement strand
GGTTGCCAGAACCGGTTTGACATAGAAGAGGCGCATGGCCATTGATGCACCCATCCGGTTGACAGACTCCAGCAGTGAGTAGTAGGCCACCCCTGTAACGAATATCCCGAGATAGAGGATGATCAGCCACCCCTTCATCCCGACGTCGGGGATGGTCAGATTCCCGGTCACCAGGAGGCCGGTTCCATAAATGAGGCTTGGAAAGAGGGTTGAATAGGCGGTGCAGTTTACCGCCCCGTATTTGGCCACGTGTTTTTTCATCAGCACCGAATAGAGGGCAAATGTCACGGAGGCCGCCACGCCGAAGAGGATGCCCGCCAATGTGTCCCCCTCCAGCATACCGAATCCAAAGACAATGATCCCGAAGAGGCCCAGTGCGATGCCGAACTTTTTTTTCAGGGAGAGGTGCTCCTGGATGATGTAGGCGGCAAAAAAGGCGGTGAACATCGGACTGGTTGAGATCAGGGTCGCCGCAGAAGAGGCATTACCATATTTCACGGAGAGCTGTAGTAACGTCATGGAGACGATGCAGTTCAGACTGCCGATCAGGATAATGGAGAACAGATCTCTGCCTCTGATATTCCTCTTTGAAATCAAGAATAAAAACAATCCCCCGATAAAAAACCTCAGAAAAGTGACGGTAAACGGGGTCACCTGGTCCATGATGGGCTTTGAAACGACCTCCAGGCTTGAGAAAAGGACAAGTGCCACTGTCCAGAAAAAATAGGCCTTTTTCAATGTTATGCTCCTTCCCGCAGTTTGTTGGTTCTTTCCAAGGACAATAAAGAAGAACTCCTATTTAGATCGCCTTCTCATTTGTCCGACAGAATCAGAGCGTTAAAAAACCAGATAAGGACATGCAGCCAGCCAGGGGCTTATATTCTATCTGTGCTGGAAAGAACCAGCTTGTTGATAACAATTACAAGTCCAGTTTCTTTTTATTGGTTGATTCGCGCATGATGAGCTCCGGTTTAATAAACTCCCCCAAAACCTTCTTTTCCTTTGCATGAATTAACTCCACCAGATAATTGACCATCTTTCTCGCAAATTTGGGGATGTTCTGATCGATTGAGCTCAGTCCCGGTGACAGAAAATGGCTTTGGGGGATATTATCGATTCCCAGTACACCGATATCCCCGGGTATCCTCTTCCCCTTTTCATAGATGGCCTTGTACACAGCGGGTACTTTCTCATCCCCGGAGACAAAAAAGGCGTCGGTCTCCCGTTCCATTAGAGTGGTTTTGGCAGCTCTATAGGTCTCTTCAAGGGATGTGCTGTCAAATTTAATTGCATAATCCACCCCTTCATTACGGCAGACTTCTTCAAATCCCCTGGCCCTGTTCTTGTTCACATAAAAGGTATCGCCTCCAAGGAGAAAGGTGATGTTGGAATAACCGTTGTCGATCAGGTGCTCTGCCCCGAGCCGGCCAACCCGTTGATTATCGAGGTCGACAAAGGAGGTATCGTTGTTATCCAGATCCTGCCCGGCGATGACAAAGGGGATCCTGTTCTCTCTGAGATATCTTATCCGGATATCATCCCTGACATTGTCAAAGAGGACGGCCCCGTCGGCCATTCCACTTTTTAACAAAACAAAACCGTCGGTCTCATCCCCGATGATGCCATTCCCGGAAGAGGGTGAGAGGATGATCTTATAGCCCCGCTGCTTGAAATCCGAGATGATCTCCATGATGATGATGCTATGCCAGGCGTTCCAGTAGTTCCCGCCGTGCTTGTCCACGAACAGGATGATGGTCTGCGTTGAGTTTGTCTTCAACCCTCTTGCCATTAGGTTGATACTGAAATGACTCTCTTCAATCGCCTTGAGTATCGTTCTCCTTGTCTCGGGCCGGACATTCGGTGAGTTGTTAATCACCCTTGAAACGGTCTTGATTGAAAAACCGGTCATTGTGGCTATGTCATTCATTGTAACATTTTTCAAGGTCACACCCCCATTGTCAACGATGTCAAAATAATAACACAGACCCGGGAGATTATAAAAATGAGAATTTCAGAGAAAGAATAAGCTTTTTTTGTATAATCGTAATTAATCAACCGGTATGCGATTTCTTCGGGTTTGTTTTACAGCATTAATTGTATTAAAATTAACCAGAAGGAATCTTATTAATAATTTTTAAGCAATAAGAACCCAAACAGCTTTTGAACGCTGGTGTTTTTTTCGAAATCTTCTTTTTTTTCTCAGAATTGACAACGTTGTCATATGAAAGGTGATTCTATTGAAGATCGCTTTGGCACATTTCAGATTAGGCGAAACAGATGGCGTATCACTGGAAATGGAAAAATGGAAATACGTACTTGAAAAGATGGGCCATACGGTCATTTTCATTTCCGGAACACGGGGATATGGGGATTACTATCTGCAAGAGATGGATTATCACTCGGAAGCGTTCAAATCATGGGAGTATAACAGTTTTGTAGAGCTGAGGGACTACAGAAATGAGGATGAGTTTAAAACCAGTATGCTCGAATGTGCAGAAGAGATTGAAGCGAAGATATCAAAGATTATCAGCGATGAAGAGATAGAGACAATTGTTCCGAATAATATCTTTTCACTTGGTATGGGACTCCCCGTAGCGGTTGGTTTTTACAACGCCATCAAGTATTCGGGTATCAGCAGCATTAACCATAACCATGATTTTTACTGGGAGAGAGAGCACATGTCCAGCCCAACTTGCCCCTTTGTCAGCAACTGTCTGAACCGGTATTTTCCACCATCCGGCCCGGAATTCACACAGCTTGTCATCAACCATATCGCTCAGGCGGAACTCAAAAGGAGAAAGGGCGTCGAATCCATTGTAGTCCCAAATGTCTTTGACTTTCTGGCCCCCTTATGGGAGATCGACCAGTTCAATTCGGACCTCCGGTCGAGACTGGGGATTGGCGAGAATGATATTGTTTTTCTTCAGGCAACGAGAATTGAAAAGAGAAAGGCGATTGAAATCTCAATCGAAACAGTCGGCGAGATTGGAAAAAGAAAAGATGAACTAACCGGCAAGCTCTATGATAACAGAACCTTTTCAGCCAACGATCGCCTGGTCCTGTTGATGCCGGGGCTTGTCGAAACGGGGAAGGACTACGTTCATTTCCTGAAACAGAAGGCAAATAGAGAGGGAGTGGAGTTGATATGGGCCGATTCTCTTTTTGGTGCCAGGAGGAAAGAACAAGAAGGGAAACAGTACTCACTCTGGGATGCCTATGCCATATCGGATATGATCACGTATCCTTCAATCCTGGAAGGGTGGGGCAATCAGTATCTCGAAGGACTCTTTGCCAGAAAGCCGATGATTATCTTTGAGTACCCGGTTTTTCAATCCGATATTCTACAGTTTGGCTTCAAGAACATCTCCCTCGGTAGTGATTTTGTGGAAAAAGAGGAAAACGGCTTGGCATACGTCAGTGTCAACCGGGAGATGATTGAAGATGCAGCGAAAGAGGCTATTGAGCTGCTGAAAAACAAGAAAAAATACGAGACATTTGTCAATAAGAATTTTGAAATTGCGAGTCAAGAGCTTTCCTACAAAGCGTTGGAAAAGATGTTGGATGACATTTTTTAACACGAAAATTGACAGGGAGGGATTACTATGAAAAAAGCACTGATCTTTTTAACCGTTTTAATGTTGAGCGTGTTCGTATTCGGCGAATCAATCACATTCTGGACCACACAGGTGGAATCGGACAGGCAACAGCGCATCAAAGCACTTGCACAGATCTTTGAGGCCCAGACGGGCATCGAAGTTGAGATTGTCCCGGTCGAGGAGAATGACCTCTTGAAGCAGATCCCGATAGCTCAAAACTCCGGAACGCTGCCCGATGTGATGGAGGGCGGCATCTCCCCGATGCTCCTGCTTGGTAATCAGGGATTCATGGATGTTAAAAAGCACTCGAAGATCATCGACGATCTCGGGGATGTTTATGACGGCGCGAAAAGGCTCTTATCAGACGGAAAGGGAGACTATTTTGCTATTCCTTACTCAGCCTGGGTACAGGGTATCTGGTATCGACAGGATTGGATCGACAACAACAATCTCGGCGACCCGATCACCTGGTATAACATGCTTGAAGCCGCAAAAACACTGCATAATCCGGATGAAGGGGTTTACGGCATCGTTCTCCCGAAAAAGGCGGATGCCTTTGCCGAACAGGTCTTCACGGAAATTGCTCTCGCCAACGGCGCCAGACCGATTGACGCAGAGGGCAATGTACTATTCACCTCTCCGGAAATGGTTGAGACCTTCAGATTCTACAAAGCCCTTGGACAGTATTCGAAACCGGGTTTCACATCCGTGTTGGATGCCTTGAAGGGGTATCTTGCCGGAGAAGCCGGGATGGTATTCTATTCAACTTACATCATGGATGACCTCGCAGTGGAAGAAGTCCAAAGAGGCAGAATCGACGATTTCAACCCTGAACTCGTCAAAAACACCGGCTTTGCAAACAAAATGGTCAACACGCGGGCCACCTCTTTTGGTGAAATCGTTGCAATCAGTGTCCTGGATACATCCGACAACAAGCCGGCCGCTGAAAAGTTCGTCAAATTCCTGATGTCCGGAGACAATTACGTTTATTATCTCCACATGGCCCCCGGGGGAATGAATCCGACGAGATCGTCGATTGCCGGATCAGAGGAATTCCTGGATAATCCGATCCTTTCCAAATACGACCGGGAACAGATCACGGGCATCGTCAGCGCTTTGGACAGTGTTGAACGATTTGAATTCTACAACGGACAGATTGTCGAGGAGATGAGCAAGATCTCATCCAACTTCGTGATTGGTAAGGCCATCAATTTCATGTTCGCCAACGACTGGTCTGCAGAGGAAACAGCAGAGTGGGCACAGAAAGAGGCTGAAAAGATACTGGAAAAATAGGCGTATCACCCCCTCATTCAGAGGGAAGAAAAGAATATGGGGAGAAGAAGCCATTCTCCCCGTTTTATTAAGGGGGGAATTGTTATGAAGTTATCCGCTATGTCTCCTTTGAAACTCAAAGAGGCCAAACTCGGGATGAAACTCGTTACACCCACGGTGCTCTTAATCGCCCTGTTGATCATCTACCCGGTTCTTTACAATATATACCTGAGTTTTTTTGAGGTATCAATATCGCCGACAGAGAGCAACGTCTTCATCGGGCTTCAGAATTACAAGAATATCCTGACCGATCCCACATTCTGGATCTCTTTCTGGAAGACCATCGCTTTCACCGTCATAACCGTCGTGGGGAGCATTATCCTCGGACTTGGGGTAGCCATCCTTTTGAACAAAGAATTTCCCGGAAGAGGCCTCGTCAGAGGGTTGCTGCTGCTGCCGTATGTGACGCCTCTTATCGCCATTGTATTTGCCTGGAAATACGTGTTGCTTCCAATTGACGGTCCACTTGTCAGATTACTGGCCTCGGTCAATATCATGGATCCCGGAACTGATATTATCAACAATCCCAACAATTCCTTTCTGGTGGTATCCTTTTTCAACATATGGAGGAATTTCCCCTTTATCTACCTGATGATGCTCTCAAGGCTGCAATCCATACCATCGGATTACTATGAAGCCGCCGAGATGGACGGGGCAACCGGCTGGCAAAAATTCTGGAACATCACCCTGCCGGAGTTGTACTTCGTCATTGGCTCGGTTGCCCTCCTGCGCGGGATATGGAATTTTTACAAATTCGATGAGGTCTATCTCCTTTCAAAATTTGCCGGGACGCTTCCGATCTACATCTATGAAAAGGCCTTTGCAGGACTTCCCGAACAGGGTGTTGCCGCATCAATTGCCACATTACTCTTTGTCTTCATGATCGTACTGATTGGGGTCTACGTAAAGAAGGTGTTGAAATGGTAAAGAAAAAATCGTTTATCCGTTCGTTCATTTTCTGGTCTCTGATTGTCCTGGTCATATTATTTGTGACGTACCCGTTTCTATACATGATCTCCGTCTCGTTCAGATACGACACAGATGCCTTTGAACCCGGTCTGATACCTGAAAGACCTACATTCGATACCTATCTTCAATTACTCGGTTTCAAACAATCCATAAGAGAGGAACTCTCCGATGAAGATGAACAGCTGAAAAACCTTGTCAAGAATATGCCGGAGGAACAACAGAAAGAAGTACTGGCCAAGATCGGGGCCCAGAGAAAAAAGGAATCGTTCCCGTTCATCCGTTTCTTTAGAAATTCTCTGGTGTTAGCAGGTCTCAGTGCTTTCTTCAGTCTCCTCATCTCCATATTTGGCGCTTATGCGTTCTCCCGCTTGTGGTTTCCGGGTAAATCAACCGTACAGAGGAGCGTTTTAATCGTCTACCTCTTCGGCGGGACCATCCTGGCGGTTCCACTTTATCAGATATTTGTCAATGCCGGGTTGACCGGATCGGGAATGAGAGGCTCTGTATCGTTGTTCGTGATCTATATTGTTCAAACACTTCCGGTCTCGCTTTATATGCTCGGTAATTATTTCAGGACCATTCCCGAGACGATCGAAGAAGCCGCAATCATTGATGGAAGCTCCCGGCTGGGCGTTATCTGGCGGATCATCATCCCCCTTTCCATGCCGGCCATCGTGACCGTTTACATCTACGCCTTTATGATAGCGTGGAATGAATTCCTCTTTGCATCGATTTTTATCAGACCGTATCCACAGTTCCATACCCTGCCTATCGGGCTTAACGAGATCTTCTACTCCGAACATGCCATTTGGGCCAAGATGATGGCTGCTTCTGTCCTAACGGCTATTCCCGTGGTCTCGTTGTTTATGATGATGCAGAAGTACCTCACCGGCGGATTAACGGCAGGCGGGGTCAAGGAATAAACCAAAGGGAGGTTTTTCAACTGAACAGTATCAGAGAACGTCTTAATAAAATATACGGTGAAGCATCAGACGGGTTGTATGAAAGCATCATGAAGAAGATCGAAGTGTTTAATAAAAACCACCCGGAAAAAGTGGGGTATCGTCTTGATGAGAAGAGCGCCATTCTCATCACCTACCCCGATTCCATTGTTAACCGGGAAGCCCCGCTAAAGACCCTGAAAGGTTTCTTATCGGAATACATCGGAGATGCCATCAACACGATCCACATCCTGCCCTTTTTCCCGTATTCATCCGACGATGGGTTTTCTGTCATTGATTATAAAAGGGTGAATCCCTCTGTCGGCACATGGGAGGATGTGAACCGGCTTTCAGAAGAATATTACCTGATGTTTGATGCGGTGATCAATCATATCTCTGCCAAAAGCAAATGGTTCAGAGCATTTCTCGACGGCAGTCCGCGTTACAGAGATTATTTCATCACAGAGGATCCGGAAACCGATCTCAGCGGTGTCACAAGACCCAGGGCCCTGCCGCTGCTCACAGAATTTGAGACCAGCGATGGTAAACAATACCTCTGGACAACCTTTTCAGAGGATCAGATCGATCTCAATTTCAAATCAGCGAAACTCTTTCTTGAGATAACGGACACTCTGATCTTTTATGTCAAAAACGGTGCCAGCCTCATCAGGCTCGATGCCATCGGGTATCTCTGGAAGGAGATTGGAACCAAATGTATCCATCATCGTCTCACCCATGAGATTGTCAAACTCTTTCGGGACATCCTGGATGCGCTCAACAAAACGGTCTTAATCGTAACTGAGACAAACGTTCCGCATCATGAGAATATCAGCTATTTTGGAAACGGTCACGACGAGGCACATATGGTCTACAATTTCTCGCTCCCCCCGCTGATAATGAACGCCTATCTTCAGAGAACCTCAACCCACCTCGAGGAATGGATTCAGAGTCTTGACTATCCCTCAGACGATTCAACTTTCTTCAACTTCCTGGCCTCACATGACGGCATCGGCATCATGCCTGTCAAGGGGATGCTTGATCAGGAGGAGATCAACGCATTAATCGAAAGAACCGAGAACAACGGGGGACAAATCTCCTATAAAACCAATCAGGACGGGACAAAATCTCCCTATGAGCTTAATATCAATTACTTTGATGCCCTTTACGATGACACGTTGTCTTTGAAAGACAATATCCTGAAATTCATCGGGGCCTATTGCATTGCCTTTTCGTTAAAGGGAATCCCCGGGCTATACATCCACAGCCTCCTGGGATCCCGTAACTGGTACCGGGGCGTTGAAATCACGGGACAGAATCGGGCCATCAACCGGGAGAAGCTGCAATACGACGAACTAACAACAGAATTGAACGATCAAGCATCCTTCCGGAGCAGGATATTCTGTCGGATGAAAGCCCTGCTCGCTATCCGGAAAGTGCACAACGCCTTTTCACCGCACTCTGAACAGCGAGTGATACCATATTGTGAAGAACTCCTGATTCTGGAGAGACGTTCAGACGACGAGACAATCTTTTGCATTGTCAACTTGAGTTCTGATGAGTTTCAAGTCAACATTGAGGAGATTACCGGGAAATCCCATGTGTTGGATCTGATAACCCGTAGAAAATTTGAAACGACTCTCACTGTCCTCCCTTACGAGTATCTCTGGTTGCAATGAAGACTATTTTCCCTTAGCCTCATAAGATGCTATAATCAAGCAGAGGTGAAAAAAGAGATGCTGGAAAAATGGATTAACGACAAGCGAGAAAACAAGATCATTTCCGACGAAAGAATAGAGGCCTATGCGGAAGAGATCGTCACGATCGATTACAGCAGTGACAAAGACCATATCCTGTCGAAAATAAATGACAAGCTTAAAAGGCTTCTGGACGATATCATCATCAAAGACTGCATTCAACAAACCGATAAAACCCTCGAAGCGGAAGAGAAAAGGGCCATTGCTTATGAACTCTCCGGTAAAATGTCCCCCTATCTTGAAGCAATCCGGGAGTTCTATCTTCCCCCGGCGGAGCTTAAATTCACAAAATATGAAAGGCTGGCTGTTCCGGCGATAGTCGGTTCAATCCTACTGGGTATTCTCTTCTATCTTCTTCTTGGCCATTTCTTTGTGGAGCAGTTATATGCCCCTTTAATGGGGATGCCTCTTGGAGCGGGGTTGTTTGTCTGGCTCTTTTCAAAATCCATCAGCCATCCCAAAATATCGAAGATCATCAAATGGGCGGCTGTTGTTGGCTTTGCCGGTCTGACTGTTGGAATGGTTTACAGTTCGGTTAAAGGAGGCCTTTTCGGCAAGGCCAGGATCAATTTCTTTCAGTGGTTGTGGCTGGCCCTTCTAACGCTGTTGGTGTTCTGGATGCTCCATATCTTCAAACCCGTCAAGGTTCAGAACACACTGGAGATAAAACGCTCTCTGAAAAGACAGGTCATCGTTTATCTGAGATTCTTAATCAATAAACTGATAGAAGACCTTGATCAGATCGTCAATCACCGGGCAGATCAACCAGTCGATACCGGGATGGAAAAAGCCGATATAAAACTTCCCAGAAAAATGCTCGACCAAAGTGATTTTTCACGGATACTGGAACAGTTGAACTATGCGGTGGAAAGCAAGAGCGAGCAGATGGCCCTCAATTCAGCCCAAAGTCTTATGAATTCACTGGCTGCGAGGGGGATCAACCGATATAAAGATGACAATACATTTGTCTTTTCGAGAGAAGATGCCCGATTCTACGATACCTTTGGACTGATAAAAGAAGGCGACAAGGTTGAGAAACTCCTATCAACCTGGGTGGATTCGGACGGCTGTATCCTGGCAAAGGGAAAAGTCAGGAAGGTCAAATGATGAGACAGAAAAATGATCATTCCCAAACCTCCAGGCTAACCCATATCTACGGGCTTGATTTCGGAACATCCAACACGCATCTCAGTGTGACAACCGCCGGGGAGATACACCCGTTGGTTGAGGATATACACATTGAAAAGACCGCTTCCATTCCCTCAGTCGTCCTCTATGATGAGCGGAACTTCAACTGTATCGCATTCGGTCAGAGTGCGCTCGAAGAATGGCATAATATGAATGCAAAAGAGCGAAAAGGATTGACCCTCGGAAGCAATTTCAAACAAAGACTTGCCTTTAACAAACGGGCGAAAGTCGAAACCGAACTCTTTTTCAGCGCACTCTTTGAGAGTCTGACAAGGCAGAAACTCATACCGGACATCCCGCTGCCGGAACGTGCCGTATTAACAGCGGGAGTCCCTTCCAAAACGGTTGAGACCCACAAACGGATCATGAATGAGACACTCGAAAACACAACAGGTCAACCTCCCGTTCTGATAGAAGAACCACTCGGTGCCCTTTTTTATCATATCTCAAGAAAAGATGTAACCAAAGAAGAGGCAAGAGGGGGTGTCCTCGTGATTGATTTCGGTGGGGGAACGCTCGACTTTGCCTATCTGAGAGATTTTAAAGTACAGGCCGTCTGGGGATCTCCGGTTATCGGTGGCGCATTGTTCGATGATCTCTTTTATACCCTCTTTCTCCGTCAAAACCCCGGTGCCGGGAAACAGCTGGAAATACAGAACCTCTCAGGTTACATCAGAACGGTCCACTTCAAAGAATTGAAAGAAAAATACTCCAGGATGATCGCCAATACACAAAAAGAGAATTTGGTTGAGAACATCGCATTTGCCTCAACTTATTTTGGAGATTTTAAGATCGGGAGTGTAACGGAACTCAACGAAAGGATGAGCCATTACACCCCTTCTAAAGACTATGAAAGGGATATGGCCGGGATCAAGGATTTTTCAATCCTGTTTGGAAAAGCACCGGTCAACCTCTATCAACTGATCGAGCAAACACTCTTAAACGGCTGGAAAGCCAACAAGATAAAAGACGATTCTATTTCCCTTGTGATCCTAACCGGGGGAAGCAGCCGTTGGCGTTTTTTCGTCGATCTGATCAACGAACACCTTCCACATACGAGGATACTCTCATCAGCTGATCCTGAATCAACGATCAGCAGAGGGCTTGGATTGTGCTATTCAGCAACCCTTTATGAACAAAAGGTTCGAAAAGAACTCAGAGAGAACAAGAGTGAACTGATTGAAAGACTCTCCGGAAAGTACAAGAGAATCATTGACGAGGGACTGGATGATTACATGGAAAGGCTTTTTTCAGTCTATCGTTTGGTTGTAACTGACGAAATCTCCACTTTCTTCAGAAACGGTGGAACCATAGAAGAACTGGAAGTGACCATTGAACAGAGACTGCTGACAAAACAAGCTTTCTTGGAAGAACTGAACGCACACTTTTCGGCCTATATCAACACCCAGGTAGAAGAAATCACCAAAAAAGAACTGAGTAAGTGGTTTCTGCGTTCACGGATCCGTTTTAAGATTAACAATGAAAACAACATCGTCAATGCAACCCAAACTTATCCCCTTAGCGGAGATACCTCCGGTTTAAGCGATGCCATTCACAACCGTATCGCCACCATATCCTCCCTCACCGTCGGTATTATCTCCGGTTCACTACTCGGGGGAGGCGGAATCGCCCTCCTCGCGACGGGCCCCATTGGATGGGTAAGCGGCTTTGTGGGAGGCGTGATTTTATCCGCTGCCTCTTTGTTTGGTTTGAAAAAGTCATTTAACGCCGGTTTAAAGAAGATCAAAATACCGGGATGGCTCTTGAAAACCATGCTCCTCAATGAAAAGATGATTATCAATAAGGCTGAAAAGGCTCTTAAAAAGCGGCTCGAAGAGAAAGAGAGAGCATTAAAGCAACAAGCAGAGACCATGATAAAAGACAATAAAAAAAGGATTGAGGGACTCATCGAAGAACAGATAGCGGAGATCAGTTATTCCCATTTCATCGATTTCTGAATCGAAGAGAAAAACGACAGTGCTTCTTTTCCACAAAACTGTTTCTGACAGACACCCCCCGGGGCAGGTGAAACAAGGGCACTATTCTGTTTTCGACCCTTCAAAATGAATCACCATGGCATGGGTATTCGAACTGATTGTCGCAAGACGTAATTCAACAGAAGCGTTTTTCCCCCTCCATTTGTAAAAGGCCTCGATTTTTTCTTCGTTATTACTTAACGTATTGGTTTCCCTTAAAGTATCTTCAGGAAAGAGCTTCGTCAACTTATTCAGGAACTTGTTGAAGACTTCAATTGCATTTTCCCCGTTTGAAAAACCGAAAACGTAGGATATTTTAAACAACCGCCCCTCCTCATCAAAGA
>CAZVWW010000069.1:0-12328 GCA_964631265.1 uncultured Thermotogaceae bacterium | reverse complement strand
GTATCGATGAGATAATAAACTGAATCGTTATAACTCATCACGGCCTGATCGGAAAAAACCGTGATACCCCGGTCTTTTTCGATGGTGTGAGCGTCTAAAAAGGCATTTTGATGATCCACGCGTCCGCGTTTACGGATGCTGCTGGTATGAAAGAGCAGTTGCTCTGAAAGTGTTGTTTTGCCGGCATCAACGTGTGCCAGCAATCCGATGGTTTTTTTCTTCAACAAGAATCAACTCCATAAAAAAACTAACCCCCCTGAAGTTACTACACCCCCGTGACGTCATTTCATTTGAGTATTTTAACATACTGCTACTAAAAAAATATACATAAGTATACATATAGACAATTTCTGTTTTTTCCTGTTTTCTTTCGGAAGTTTCCTACTCAAGTTTGTATAACACTCCGCAGACGTATGGAATTTGAGAAACAAATTCCGAGGAGTTTATTTGAAAACCATAAACTCCAAAATTCCCGTGTAGCCCACGGTACATTCTATCCTTTTTATTTAGCTTAAAACGGTATGCTGTTCCAGCTTTTTAAGATTCATTCCTGCATTCAGGACAGATATAAGTTCGATCCTTTAATTGTAAATCCTTGCCTGCCTGATAAAACAATAAGCTTTTTTTCAAACGATCTCTTCTTATGATGGTATAATAGTCAATCTTATCCAAAGAGATTACTACTCAAAATAAAAATGGGTTGATGTTTTTGAAAAGGTTGATGAACGTCTGCTTGAAGCAGGTGTTTTATGAACGCTTTTATAGTATAATTCTGTTTGGGCCAAAAGCAGGTAATCAAAGTTCTAATCGGTGCAAAGAAAAGTTAGATATCTACAAAGGGAGGAAACCGTGAAAAATGACGGTTCGGGAGAGATGAGAAAGTTTCACAAACAGATGGCGATCGAGCTTTTCAACGGAACCTGGGATCTTTTGGATAATCCAAAAGGACAAAGGATGAAGAAATGAACATGCTTCATATGGCTCACGCATCATGCTATCACTGGAGTATCATTGGAACGCCTTTGGAAATTGAAAGAGGGGAGTGGCAGATTTCTAGAGTTCACTCTGTTCTATAGTTATCAGAACAGAACTAAAAAGTGTTCAATGAACCGCCTGACATAACCAACGCGAAAACAAACAAAAAGGATGTGTATGGTGTGATTAAAAACAGGCAGAGACTGATATTTAAAGGATTTTTAATAGCCACTATCTGTATGATTATAGCTCTTTTTGTTTTTATTTTTTGGATAGAAGACATAGATTTAAAACCAGCCGGAACACTATTATCCTTGTTTCTTTCCATTATGTTTCTTATCATCACCATCATCTTTTATAAGAGAAGCCGGGCTATTGAAAAAGCTTTGGAAAACAATGAGTACCTTGCCAGATGGCATTTTGACAAAGAAAAGTGGGAAGAATTTGTGAATCGGGAATACAATTACAGAAAGGCACAACGAAAGGCGTTGTTTGTCTTTTTAAGTGTGATAACGGTGATCATTTTTTCCGTTTTCATTCTGGTGATTGACGAAGCACAACTGCCCATGTTTTTAACGATGGTTGGTCTGGTTTTAATGTATGCTTTCCTGGCTTTTTTAGCACCGTTCCTGAGCAAATGTTATCATAAAAAAGGCGAAGCAGAAGTCTTAATCATGAAGAATGGGATCCTGTTGAATAAACAGCTTCATATTTGGAATGTTCCAACTTCAAAATTCAAACACGCAGAATTCAAAGAGAAGCCTTTTCCGATGATCACAATCACCTATTCTTTTTATGATCGAACAGGCCCCAGGGAATACACGGTGGTGAGCCCGGTTCCAAATGAGCGTGAAGGGCGTAAAGTGGTTGAACAATTAAAAGAGAACGGGAGAATCGACAGATAGATTAATAATGAAAACAACAACAGGGACTGTCCCTGTTGAAACGCGGGAATATCAAAATAGACACCCTTTTCCAGAACGTTCCCGCATCCCTTGTAGAGACGGGTTTGAAACCCGTCTCTACTAAGGCCGTCCCTCCGGAAAAACCGTCAACAAAAATTCTTGTAGTAAAAGATGGCCAGTTGGGTTCTGTCGCGGAGGAAAAGCTTTTCAAGGATAACGCTGATGTAATTTCTAACGGTTCCCTCACTGAGAAAGAGTTTAGCCGCGATTTCCTTGTTGCTCAACCCGTCTGCGACAAGCGAGATGACTTCGAACTCTCGTTTTGACAGGTCGAATTTACTTTTGTCCGTTTTTTCTTTGGTCATCATTTCCGGAATGCGTGAAACGATCTCGTCACCGAATATGTTTTGGCCCATCGCCACTGCATGAAGGGCTGGGACGATGCTTTCGAAATCCTGTTTGAGCAGGTATCCTTTGGCGCCCATCCCCAATGCCTTGATGATGTATTCGTCATCTTTAAAGGTCGTCAGGAAGATGATTCTGGCATTTCGATCCTGTTCAAGGATTTTTTCACCGGCCTCCAGACCCGTCATCGTGTCCATACGGATATCCATCAGGATGATGTCAGGTTGAAACTGTTGATAAAGTCTGACGGCTTCCCCGCCGGAATGGCCCGTTGCCTGAACGGTTATCCCCTCCGCCTCGACAATCCTTTTCAGGGCAGAGCAGACGAGCTTGTCATCGTCGATAATCATGATGGTCATGTTCTCACTTCCTTCGGGATGGATACAAACACCTTGAAGCCCGATGCATCATCAATATTGACGATTCCTCCCAGGCTTTCCACCCTTGTTTTGATGTTATTAAGCCCCATGCCGTTCTCGAGATTATATTCAGGCTGCGAACCGTTGTCTGAGACGATGACTTGGTATAAGCCGGGATGTTCGCGAACGATTAAGGATACTTGTGTTGCATCCGAGTGTTTGATGATATTTGAAAAGGCTTCTCGCACAATGGCGATAATGGCGTATTTCACTTTCGGAGGTCGGTTTTGGCTCATATCGTAGTCAAAGGAAATTGGACAAAAAGAAAAGTCGCGGGCGAGCTTTTCAAGTTGGTAATAAAGGTTCACAGAATCGTCGTGCAGATCGTGCACACTCTTTCTGATGCTGTTCATTCCCCTGGTTAGTGTTTCTTTCAGATCCGAGAGGTTTGTTTTCGTCTCGTTATCTTTTACCGTTGCCATCAATGCCCCAACCTGGAGTATGGCGCTGGACATGACATGGCCGACACTATCGTGGATTTCCCGTGCGATGCGGTTTCTTTCGTTGAGGGTTGCGAGATTGACCTCATAATCCTGTTTTTCCATAAGCTCTTTATTCTTATGCTCCAGGCTTCGCGAGAACTCAACCATATCATCGCGCAGTTTTATTGATTCTTCTTTCAAACTTGCCAGGTGTACGGTGTGATACTTGATGATATAGGTAACAAACAGTAATGGAAAGAGCATGATGATAACACTGACCGGCAGTTTCTGAAGATTGACCGCCAACGGGATGAGCATGACGAAGATGGCAGGAAACTGTCTTTCCATAAAGCAGTCATAACCTATCAACGGGATAAAGTATATCATCTCCGGAACAAACAGGGCTACCCCTGAAAAAGCGAGGACGCCGAGGGTCTTGCAGGCCGCTCCTTCGAAATAGCTGTTGAGCGAGCTTATAATCGTCACCAGGATTATCGGAACAATTAAATAATCAGCAGTTGAAAAGATGATGCAAATCACGAGGCAAACCGACAGTATTCCTGCTTTATCGATGAGTTTTGTCATGCTTACTCCTCTTCCGGTCCTTTCAGTTTGTTTAAAATGATAGTAGCACACCTCTTGTACAATGCCAAAATCCAATCATTATTTCATGACATATGTCATATGAAGAGTGGACACCTGTCACTTACAATTATACCTGTTTTCGCTTATACTTTAAACAAAAGAATGGGAGGGAATCAATATGATGATTTCAGTGAAGAATCTGGTTAAACGATACGGTGATCTGGTGGCCCTTGACCACTTGAGTCTCGATATAAGGGAAGGAGAGATATTCGGCCTGCTGGGACCCAACGGTTCCGGAAAAACAACAGCCATCAATTGCATCCTGGCTCTGTTGAAATACAGCAAAGGGACTATCAATGTCATGGGGAGAGAAATGTCCCCTGACGCTTACGCCATCAAACAAGATATCGGGGTTGTTCCCCAGGAGGTAGCCGTCTTTGAAGAATTGACAGTCTTTGAGAACATCGATTATTTCTGCGGCTTATTTGTTAAAGACAAAAGTCAGCGTTCCGCTTATGTGGATGAAGCGATCCGGTTCACCGGACTCGAGGATTACAGAAAGTTTTATCCCAAAAAGCTTAGCGGGGGGCTTAAAAGACGGTTGAATATCGCCTGCGGGATTGCACATAAACCGAAGCTGATTATCATGGACGAGCCGACGGTGGCGGTGGACCCACAGAGTCGTAACAGGATTTTGGAGGGCATCAAGGAATTGAACGCTCAGGGATCAACGATACTCTACACATCCCATTACATGGAGGAAGTCGAGAGTATCTGTACTCGAATCGCCATCATGGACAGAGGCAAGGTCATCGCTTCTGGCACAAAAAACGAACTGAAGTCGATGATCAGCCTCGGTGAAAAAATCTCCGTGGAGGTCTTCAACTTCAACGGAAACGGCCAGGATGACCTGAAAGCGCTAAAAGGTGTCCTGTCTGTGGATTATTCGGAGAACACGCTCGTGGTTCGTTCACAAAGGGGCAGGAATAATCTGGCGCATGTACTGGACTATCTGAAGACCAACAATATCAATTTTAACAAGATTTACTCCGAGTTGCCGACCCTGAACGATGTCTTCCTTGAGATTACCGGCAAGGAACTCAGGGATTGAAAGGAGGGGTTGAGATGTTTTTACATGTGTTTGGGTACAATTTGAAGACTATTCTGAGAACCAGGGAATCCGTCTTTTGGTCGTTGGTTTTTTCCATTCTCCTGGCGACTTTGTTCTATTTTGCCTTTGGCAATCTGTCAAGTGCTGAGAGGTTCCAGCTAATTGATATCGCTCTGGTTGAAGGGGAGAATATAAAAGAAGAATCACAGTTTCTTACAGTCCTGTCCTCCGTCTCCGATGCAGACGGGAAGACTTCAGAAGACGATCTCTTCCGTGTTAGGACAACCACCGGTGACGAAGCGGATGAGTTGTTGAAAAACGGTAAGATCGCCGGGTACATCTTTTATGAGAACGGTATCAAACTTGCCGTTTCGGGAAGCGGACTCAGCCAAACGATTATTAAGAGTTTTCTCGATCAATACCGGCAGAACAGTTCAACGATCTCAAGTATTATCAAAGAGAATCCGGCAGCACTTTTCAAAACCGTCACAGCGGTCATGAATCGTCAAGACTATCTGACAGCATCGCCGGCCTCGTCCTCCGGAGCGGATGTCACGGTCAATTTCTTTTATGCCCTGCTCGCGATGGCCTGCTTGATGGGCTCGACCTCATCTGTATTTGAAATCACCAAGCTGCAGGCCAATTTATCATCGCTCGCAGCACGGGTCAACGTGACCCCGGTTAAGAAATTCAAGATGTTCCTGTACAATATCAGTGCGATCACTCTCTTTCAGGTCGCTGTCATTCTCATTGTCCTGGCCTATCTCATGTTCGTTCTCGGCATCAATTTCGGAAACCGGATTGGCTATGTGATTCTGACCTGCATTGTCGGGAGTATCACAGGGGTCTTTTTTGGGACTCTCACCGGTGTTTTCGGCAAATCAATGGGCGTGAAAATGGCCGTCACTATCGGGGGAACACTGTTCAGCAGTTTCCTGGCCGGCCTCATGGCCACCGAGATGAAATACTATGTTCAGCAGAATGCGCCGGTTGTTTCATATCTGAGTCCCGCCAATCTGATCGCGGATGCCTTCTACAGCCTTTACTATTATGACAGCCTCTCGCGGTTCTTTATCAACATTGGCGTTCTGAGTCTTATTTCCGTTTTGTTCTGCACGATCACATGTCTGGTATTAAGGAGGAGAAGCTATGCAAGTCTTTAAAGCGTATTTTAAAATCATCAAAAAGAACATCCCGATGCTTTCAATATACATGGTTATTTTTCTGAGTGTTGTCATCGGTATTACTACCTCAAGCAGGACCCGGGAGATGGCCAGCTTTTCTCAAACCAGGAACAATGTTGCCATTGTCAACGAGGATAAAGGGGCAGCTTTATCGGACGGACTGGTGGGATTTATCGATAAGAATGCTACTATCATTGACCCCGGAAAAGGGGAAGAGGCGCTGAGAGATGCCCTCTTCTATCAGAGAATCGATTATATCCTGAGGATTCCGGAAGGGTTTGCCATGGCATTCATGAACGGGGAAAAGAGCCGGCTCGAAGAGACAACCGGAATCGATCAGACAGCGGGTATGTACATGAGCATGATGATCAACAACTTTCTCAACACAGCCAAGCTTTATGCTCAGAACATGGAGGACCTGGCACAGGGAGAAGTGGTTGAAAAAACGGTGCAGGATCTCTCCAAAGAAACACCGGTCATCATGAAGAGCTATGACTCAAAGCTTTCTAACGGGGAGATTATGTCATTTTTCTTTAATTACGCCTCGTATTCGACCACCATTATTCTGATATTCGGGATCGTAACATTTATGCTGGTCTTCAATAAAAGCATCATCAAACAACGCACGCTCTGTTCTCCCCTGAGCCAAAGCCAGGTCGTTTTCCAAACCCTGCTGGCCAATATCTGTTTCGCCGTAGTCATCTGGGCGATCACGATGATATGCGGGTTCGTCCTATACGGCGCTGATCTCTTCTCTTTCAACGGTACCTTATGGGGATTGAACCTCTTGATATTCGCGATGGTCTCGCTCGCCATCAGTTTTCTGATCGGCAGCCTGATTAAGAACAGGAATTCCCTCTCGCCCATCGCCAACACCATCGCTCTCGGATTCAGCTTCTTATGCGGTGCTTTTGTGCCTCAGGCATTGCTGGGCGAAGGTGTTTTGACGGTCGCCGGTTTCCTCCCGACCTACTGGTATATCAGGGCCAGTAACTTGATCGGAGGATTGAAAACGGTGAATAGTGAAACGTTGGGACCAATCCTCATCGCCTTCATGATCCAGATTGGTTTCTTTGCCGCTATCATCGCCGTTTCTATGGTGATTAACAAACAACGGAGAGTCGAATCTCTTGCCTGATGCCTGTGAATAACACAACTTAGAAAGTTTCGTTTAACAGTCTATTAGCAAGTCCCGGGCTTGACTCCATGAGCTTCGGGCCTTGCTTTTTATAACTTTCCTCTGATGACTGGAAATGAATCGGTTAATCATGCTACACTATAAGGTAGGCTTGATTTATTCATCTTTATGGCCTATAAGGGGGTTTTTCCATGAGACGACTGAACATCATACTATTACTGTTGACGGTTTTGTTATTTTCATGCGGCACCTTTGCTCAGGACTATAAAACCATCAGATTGGCCAGTGAAGAATGGGAGAATGCAACAAATGCAGATGGAACCGGCTTGTACTGGGATATCTTCCGTCTCGTTTACGAAGATGAAGGTATAGAAGTGGAATATACCATTGTCCCCTATGCGCGGGCGGTTATGATGGTGTTTAACAACCAGGCGGATGCCTGGGTGGGGTCTTATATGAATGAAGAGGATTTTCCGGTTTATCCCGAGTTTGCATTTGATGCGGACATAGTCGCCGGTATATACAACGGCGAAGAGTATCCCGGTTTGGAGGATCAGTCGGATTTAGCGGGTCTAACCATCGGATGGGTGAGAGGATATGCTTATGATCTGTATTTGGATGTCGATGTTGAAAAAGTAACCGTCAACAAACGTGTGCTGGGTTTGAAGATGCTCGGTGCCGGCAGACTGGACATGTTTATAGATGCGGATATTGAGTTGGAGAAGGCCATACCGGAATCCGGGCTTGATATGGATGTCTATACCATGAAGGAATTTATTGAACTCGGCTTGTACCCCGCGTTTGCCCGGTCCGGGAAGGGAAAGGCCCTCTCAATGATCTGGGACAGAAGAATACGAGAGCTGAAGGAGAGCGGAGAGCTTGATAAGCTCTATAAAAAACATGATTACACGGATTTCAGGCCGGGTCATTAAGCCGGGAATCCTCAAATGATTATCAGCACTTATCGAATCAACATCTTATTCAAAAACCCTGAAAGCCCCTTGATTCTGAATTTGAATGTGAAGCCTTTCGAGAACATGTTCACAAAACCCTTTCCGAGAAACGTGAATAAAAGGATCAGAACGGATACCGCTGAAAGGGCTTCCATCCCCCCGGTATCCGATCGGAGATTGAAAAGCAGCACCCCGATGGTTTCATTGCCCGTTGAATACAGCAGAGACGATATGGGGATCTCCCGGATGACGAAGAGAAAGATCAGGATCCATCCGCTTTTCACTCCCCCCTTCAACTGTGGCATCGTGATGAGCCAGAATGCCTTTGGTCTTGAAGCGCCCTGAAGCATAGCCATCTCCTCATAATCGATGGGGATGTTTTTCAGCAGACCAAAGATGTTCTTGAAAGCGAAAGGCAGAGAGGGAGCCAGATAGGCTACCAGGAGTATCCAGGGTGTGTTGTAGAGTTTAAGCGGAGGATTGATCCAGGCGAGAATACCGGCCACACCGAAGATAATTTCGGGAATGGCCATCGGCAATACATTCATAAACGACGCGAGCGGGCCGAAAACGGACTTGGTCCTGACCTGGAGATAGGCACTTGACAAGGCGAGAAAAACCGCAGTGGTTGCCACAGAGACACCAAAGAACAGGCTGTTGCGGATTGCCCGGCCCGTCATCTCTGTTTCAAAGAGGATCGCTTTGTAGTTATCGAGTGTGATATTCCCGAATGAGAAAGCCATCCCCTGCGATTTCATCAGAGATGTTACCACAACTGACATTAACGGGAAGATAAATGTCAGCGTCAAAAACAGGGACGCCAGAGAAAAGCCAACATGTGCCATTCTGTTTGGTCTTCTGACGACAACACGCCGGGGACATGAAGCCATGGCAGATGGGTCCCTTTTGGAGGCACGGAGCTGGATGAAGAAGAGAATAGCCGTTAAGGCAACCATTATGGTTGAGATGGCGGTTGCCGTTCCGATTCTCAAGGCACTCATGGATTGATAAATGTAGGTGCTCAGGATGTATTCCCTGGCCGGAAGGGCAAGGATTGCGGCAACACCGAAACAGGCAAAGGTTCTTGAAAAAATGAAAAGCCCGATCGATCGGATTGTGGGCAACAAAAGCGGGAGTGTTATATAAAAGAAGCTCTTCCTGCCGTCTGCACCGTCTATCTTTGCACTTTCCTCCAATGAATAGTCCATTTTATCCAGAGAATTGGAAATGGCGAGAAAGGCCATGGGATACAGGTGTAATGTCATCACCAGGCAGACTCCGGAGAGTGAATAGATCTTAAAGGGGAATCCGGCAAAGAGGCCACCGTTTTCAAGTAGTTGAATCCAGGAGACGGCCATTATGTATGAAGGGATGATAAAAGTCCCCAGTATGAGATTTCTGATGAGCCCTTTAAAGGGGATTTGCGTTCTCTTCAACAGCCAGGCGAACCCTCCCCCGATAAACAGGGCAAAAAAGGTGACGCTGAGGGAGAGCTCTAATGTGTTTTTAAGTGCCTTGAAAAATCCATGGCTGTTAAAAGCACTGTTGTAATGAATAAAAGTCGGCGAAAAGGCCTTCGGTGTGATCCCGAAGCTGTTCAGAAAAAGAGTCACCAGGGGATAGAAAACCACCAGAGCGAGTATTGCGAAGGTTATTACGCCGACAATTTGATCACTTGACCTTTTCATATACCGGGCTTTTTAAAGGCTGTCAGAAAAAGATGGAATAAAATCCGTCTCTGAGAAAGGCTTCTTTTTCTGACGCCGTATTGAAATCAAAGGGGATGCTTTTAACATCTTCAGGGACCCCTTTAGGGGGCGCTATATCTCTTCTGACAGAAATAAAGCCAAATTGTGAGGCAATTGTTTGGCAACGTTTTGAGAGTGTGAAGTCCACAAATGCCTTTGCCAGTGATAAACGTTTGCTGTCCATCTCTTTGTTGATGATGGCAACCGGTCTTTCGATGGCAAAAGCGCCTGAAGCCGGCCATGCGATTTTCAACGTGCTTTCGACACCCCTCTTAAGTTCCTTCTTCCGTAATCTGAGAACACCGTCATGCGGGGCAATACAAGCCAGGGCCTCTCCCCTTTGAACCTTTGAAATGGCTTCGATGTTCTGTTTTGCCAGCAGAATGTTGTTCTTCTCCAGTTGTTCGACTAGCGCCCAACTATCGTTTAAATCATACAAACAAGATAAAAGGGCAAACGCCATGGAAGATTGTGAAGCATCCGCCAAGGTCAGGTTGGAATGCCAATAATTGGATGCAAGATCCCCCCAGTCATCGGGGGTCATTTCCCGTGCCACCTGTTTTGAATTATAAACGATGGTGCCGTATCGGGCGTTGACCGGTGTGAAAAAACCTTCACCATACCGATATTGAGGTTTCAGCATATCATAAACCTCCGGAAAGTACTGCATCAATCTGTCCTTACTCTTCAGTGCCTTGTACATCATTGGCTCAGAACCCCAGATCACATCGGCCTGAATCCTGCCGGCGATCATCTCAGTCCAGATCTTCTGCCGCAACGGCCCGCTCCCCGTATGAAAGACATCGAGTACATCGCCGTTTTCCTCTTCAAAGGCCTTTTCAATTTGGACGGCCATCTTTTGTGGACCGGAGAGATAAACCAGCAGTTTTTGTGATGAGAAAGTGATTGAAACTGTCAAAAGCGCCAACAGAAAAACCAGTGTTTTTGTCTTCATTCTTAACCTCCTAAATAAACCCTTATAGTCAAAAATCATATAGGTGTATTTATATATGATACACCAACCGATAAGTATTATATATAATTAATTAATAAAAGTCAAGGGTAAAGATTTCCGACGATTGCTGGTCATAAGCTGTTCTATCCTTTTCAAAAGAAGAGTGGACGTGCGATAGTATCTTACTTATGACATTTGTCATTAGAAAAGGGGACACCTGTCACTTACAATGATGGCGATGATCGTTTATACTTCAGACAAATGAAGGAGGAGATTTTTTATGAGAAGAACAGTTGTATCTTTATTAGCGTTGTTAATGGCGGGGTGTCTGGTCTTTTCCTGCACCAGTTTTGTCTTTAACGGAGAGGAAAAGGTCAGGGGGATGAATTTTGATTTCACCCGGGATGTGGAACTCTCGTTGCATTTCACGGATGAAGGAGAAGTCGATGCCTTTTATATGGCCTTTAACCGGTATGCTGTCACATTCGGAGTTAACACAGCCGGGGTCTTCACAACCCTTCAAGGGATTGACGACAGGTCCAGCCGGGAGTACGAAAGTGAGCATTATTCATTCCCTGAGGCGTTTTTAACCTGCCTGACAAATTACGGGAACGTCTCTGATTTCAGGCAGTTTGTGGAAGATAAAAACGTCGTCTTTCCGTCAATGATGTTTGTTCATATGCTGGCTTCCGATAGTCAGGGTAATGGGTTTATCCTGGAACTGAGTGAAGCGGGCAATGAGATCACGCAGATGCAGGGTGAGCGATTTGTGATGACCAATTTCCCGGTACATCGTTTTGCCGGAAAAAAACACGGAGACGTCGAAGGATCGGGTGCTGACCGTTACAAAAACACCTATGAGGCACTGAATGGAATCGAACAAATAGAAGACTACCAGGAGGGATTTGACATCCTTGGTGTATCGAGAACTGAATATACCGGTTTCTCCGCCATCTTCTTCCCGGAGAGAGACTGTGTGTATTTTTCGTTCAACGGCAGTTTTAAGAAGGTATGGAAACTCGATCTTGAAAACCGGACAATAAAAACAGAAAAAGGATTTGAGAGTGAAAGAGAAATCACACTGTCTGCTGAAGGGATCACAAGAGCTGCCCTTTTGGAATGGGAATAATAAAGACGTGCAACGATTCCTGTGGTCAGAAGAAACAGCTGAACACGGGAATCGTCATTCTGCAAGAGAGTCTTATGTTTTCAAGTGGGGCTTGGCAACAATCCGAAACGATACATCATTCCTGAAACAAAATATATTGGGGAACTCGAGATAAGGTTTACTTTGTCTTCGCGACCCGAAAACCGATAGAAAACGCCCCGAAGTTCTGATACGTATAGGCTCTGAAAGCCACACGGCAAAAATTTTCAGTATTAAACCAGCTCCCACCCCGTATAACTCTATAATCATCCGGGTTATCAGATGGTCCCGTGGGGTTTACTCTGGGGGACTCATAGTAATAGGTGCTCTGATAGTAATCGTTGCACCATTCCCAGACATTCCCGCTCATATCGTAGAGGC
>CAZVWW010000068.1:0-12362 GCA_964631265.1 uncultured Thermotogaceae bacterium | reverse complement strand
GTCCAATATCTTATACTAGACTTCGAGCCTCTGGCTCATAAGTTTTCTCTCAAATTAACGTTTTTCCCTTTTTCCTAAGCTTTGGAGTTTTCGTATTTGTTTTCCAAATACGAATCTGCTGGTCTGTTTCGTTATCCGTTTTTCAATGACCTCTTTTACATCACTTTTCCGCTTCCGCCTCTTTTTTCTCTTCTCTGCGGCAGCAAGCATATAGTACCACTTTTCAGGGTGTATGTCAATAACGGAATGATTAAAGTATTATAAAGATTCGTTCACACTTTAAAAATTCAAATCAACGTTTGGCACGTTCTTTTCTTCATCGGGTATGGTGAAGAATTCAAACGGTTTGAACGCAAAAGATTTTGCGATGATGTTTGACGGAAAAACTTCTAAGGCGGTGTTGTACTTCATGGTGATGTCGTTGTAAAACTGTCTGGAGTACGCGATCTTGTTTTCCGTGTTTGAAAGCTCTGTTTGAAGCGACATAACGTTTTGATTCGCCTTGAGATCGGGATAGTTTTCCATAACGGCAAACAATCTTCCCAGTGCCCCGCTGACTTCTCCCTCTGCCTCCATCCTGGTGTTTGATGTTGTTGCATTAACGGCTTTATTCCTTGCAGCCATTACTTTTTCCAGCGTTTCACGCTCATGCTTCATATAACCCTTCACTGAGTTGACGAGATTCGGAATCAGGTCACTCCTTCTCTTGAGCTGAACATCAATCTGACTCCATGAGTTCTGCACCTTTTTTCGCATGGTGACAAGCCGGTTGTATGAGATGATTATCCATATGACGACTGCTGCTACTATTCCCAATATAATCCAAAGCATATCTTTGAACCTCCATCTGTTGAAAGTGAACAACTCTCATTCCTGTAGAGAATTATACACCCTCGAAAATAAAAAAACAAGTCTTCTTGTCCGGACCATCAGTTGTAGATACTGATATAATTGGTGTTATAGTCATGGAAATGAACGGTATCAAGATCTGAAAAAAACGCTCTGAAATTCTCAGCGAAGAATTTTTCGGTGTTGTAATGGGAGATGTCAACAAGGGCGAACCCGTTCTCAAAGGCATATTGAAAATCGTGATGCCCCAGATCCCCTGTTATATAAACATCAGCCCTTCCTTTGGCGGCCCGCATAAGGCTTGCGCCGCTTCCTGTGCATATAGCAATTCTTCTTATCACAGTATCCGGATCGCCGTTAAACTGTATCCTTTCCTGACCTGTCAAACGCTTTATCCTCTCAAGGAGTTCTTTCAGTTTCACAGGTTGATCCGGTTCACATATCCTGCCAATCCCATTTCTCCTGTCAGGTCTGTCCAGTCTGAATGCCTCCATGGCAACTTCTTCATAGGGGTGTGCTTCTTCGACACCTTCAATGAGATCCTCAAGTCTGTCTTCGGTGATGATGGTTTCGATCTTCATCTCTTCTACTGTCTCTCTTTTATCCTGGGTTCCAATATATGGATTGGTATTTTTCCCGGGTCTAAAGGTCCCGAGACCGTTTGATGAGAACGTACAATCTGAATAGTTCCCTATCCATCCTCCCCCAAGTTCTGCAATCTTGTCAACTAACAAATCCTTGTGTGTTTTCGGGACAAAGACCTGAACCTTAAAGATGACATTTTCCTTCTTCTTTTCCAGGGCATCGATCACCCGGAGGTTCAGTTTCTTGCTTAAATAATCGTTTATTCCACCTTCGACGATATCAAAATTCGTATGAGCAGCGTATACCGTGATCTCATTTTTTATCGCCTGATAGATGATCTCCGTTTTTCGTGAACCCGTTTGAATCTTTTTCAACGGTTTGAAGAATACAGGATGATGCGATACCACAAGACTGCACTTGTTTTGAATCGCGCGCTGTATCGTTTCCGGTGTTACGTCAAGGGCCAAAAGAACATGATCCGCCTTTTTATCGAACGGTCCGATCTGGATCCCGGCATTATCAAATCCCTCCTGCAGACTCAACGGTATCCGTTTTTCTATCTCATCAAGAAATCTTTTTAAATGCATATCATCACCCTCTCATTCAAAATACCTTATCGATTCACTCGGCTCCAGACGCGATGCCCGATAACTTGGAACAAGTGTTGCAGCAAGTGAAACCGTATAAAAGAACAAAGCCGTAATAGCGATGCTCCACCATGGTACCAGTAGCGTTTCTCCAACCGGGGCACCTATCTGATAAAGGATTTTGTTCATCTGTGTTGATGTTATTATACCCGATATGATACCAATCAGCAACCCTAAAACAACAATAAAACTCGTCTCAAGGATAAACGCCTTAAAAATAACCCCCCGGGTAAAACCGATCGCCTTCAACATACCAATTGTCCTTTTTCTGTCATACAAGGCCCTGTACATTGTGATGGCAATGCCGATTATCCCGACAATCATGCCAAAGTACAGAAAGCCGTTTAAAATGCTGACAAAACCGCTTATTGCAATGGATGTAATCTCGGCGATATCCTGGTCAAGAATAATAATCCTGTTTTGCTCTGAGGAATAGTTTCTCAGTCTTTCCCTGTTCTCTTCAATTTTTTCTTTTGTATCGCCGCTCAACGCGATCAAGTCGTATTCGGTTGCCTCTCTGCCTTCTAAAAGGTCTTCGTCCGTCGTTATGATTCCCTGAAAAAAGGTCAGCCCCACCAGATAACCACCGATGGTTTCCAATCTTTTATCATCTGCCTGAATCTTCATTTTAGCGTTTTCTCTGACGATCTCCTCATTTGTTCCGATGTAGATAATCCTGGACTTATCCTCTTTGATCTTCTCCAATGCATGTTGAAGAGAAATGGCGTCTCTGTCATTGATCCATTTTCCTCTCTTGTAGTAAAATTCAAAATTATCCGGTATCAAAAAGACTCTGAACACCGTATTGCTGAAATTCCGATTCTCAATCCGGGTTTTCATGTTGAAGGCCTGTATTGAGCTGACATCCTTAACATACTCCTTTGATGCCAGGTTTTGCATGTCTTGAGAGCTTTCTGTATTGAAGAATGATGGATTAAAGGCGTTGTATCCCCAGAAAACAGAAGAAATATTGTTTTGAATCCCTCTTTCCATGGAAAAAGGGATTACTGTCACAAGGATGATGATATAGACAATTAATGCATACATCGTTATAATCAATGCCGTCTTCCTTTTTTCTGCGGATGGATATGAAAGGCCTAATTTCACGGTCTTTGGGGATATGATTTTTGAAAACATTCTTGTTGAGAGGAGCTTCTTCAAAAAACTGAGATTGATTGTCACGAAGATAAGAGACCCGGCTAAGAGTACAAAAGATTTTTCCACTAACAGAACAAGACTCGCTACGGGACTGTTCATCACATCTATTTGAAACCCGAGCGTCAGGAAAAGGAGTCCAAGCAGAGTGACATTTGCGAATACCTTTTTATCATTTCTTCCGAATAATAGCGAAAGCGAGATGATCAATATTGATATCCCGAGATAAGAAAGGGTGACTGAAGCGTTTAAAAGTCCCATCACAACCAATATCGAGGCGAAAACAAAAAAAACGCTTCTAAGGAGAGGCCTCTTTCTCCTGTCTTGACCCTGATAGCCGTCCTGTGTATTACTGATGGCTTGAACAATGTTCATTTTTGCAGTTCTTCTTGCAAAAAAATACACCATTGTCATTGGAAGCAGGATGCCGGCAATAAAACAGATCAGAATTGACGTCTCGGACATATAAAACCTGAACCGGGGTATAAACTCATTGGCGCCCATCAGGTTGCCAAGGCTTTGCAGTACTTTGTTTGAAAGATTGAAGGCATAGCCTTTTATGTTGTCAAGTATGAAACGGGTGATCAGGATGCCTCCAAAAATGCCCAGTACTGACGAAAAGAAGGTATAAAAAAAGCCTTCTAAAAGATAGAGCTTGACGATCTCGCCTCTTTTAAAACCGATTGCCCTGAGGGTACCCAGTTCTTTTTGTCTTTCTTTGGCCAGCATTTCAAAGGTGTTTAAAATGAGGATCAAGCCGGAAAGAATAGCGAACCCGCTGAGAAAGAGAAAAACAAATCCCAGATTAGCATTGTCCGCTGAGTCTATTGCCTCTTTTTTAACCATCATAATCCGGATCTTATCAGTAGTCTCCAGGGCGGCCTCAAGATCGCGCTTGACGCTTGCACTGAAAAACCTCCCGGTCATCCAGTCTCCGGTATTGGAGACCAGCATGAGGTTCTTTCTGCCTTTCTCTTCCGGAAAAAGCTCATAAAAGAACGCAATATCCATGAATATCATGTTGTCCGTTGAATTGAAATCAGAATCAAATACCGGATCTCTTAATCCCGGGAAGTTGTCTTTTTCCATGACACTGTAATCCGAAATTTCAGTTCTTTCTGAAAAGATTGATGCCAGCCCGCCACCGGCCCGTTTTATATAGAACTTATTTGAATTCGCCTGAATCTTTTCAGCAAAGGTTTTCTGAATCAGAACAGGCGTCTCAACCGCTTTATTGAAATCGTCCAAAAGAAAACTATCCTCAAAATCAAAGGCAAGGATCTTCACGTTCTCGTTTGAGAGAAACCCTCCGACCAGTGAATCATTAGCCGAGACGGACCAAGACGTCAAATAGGCAGCCAGATAACCGTCAACTCTACTGCTTGTCTCCGCTGCACGTGTCAGGTTTTCAATTTCTGTATCGGTAAAGTCCTGAAGGGTGATTGCTTCGTTATCATCCCGGTAATGCTGCGCCGGTCTCTGCTCTTTACTCCCGGTCTCTTCTGGGGTTTTAACAACTATCTCATCAATCTCCTGGTAATTCATTTTAATCTGTGAATAGATCAGGAATCTCATGGAATCATTCAAACCGATTGAACCGGTTATGAGAGCGGTTCCGACGGTTGCTCCAAGAATGATAAGGATTGTCTGAACCTTTTTCCTGAACAGGTTACGAAAGGCGATCTTATTGATCTTTGCATTACTGAGAAGAATCAGGAACAACAACGACAGGACAGTAAGAATGATGATGGCAACGATCATATGATTCTCCCGCTGTCCATTCTCATGATTCTATTTGAAAAACGGGCTATTCGCTCATCATGCGTTACAATGACAAACGTCTGTCCCTTTTCACGATTCAGTTTCAGAATGAGATCCATTATCCTGGCGCCGGTTTCGGTATCAAGTGCGCCGGTTGGCTCATCCGCCCATACGATTTTCGGGTTGTGTATCAAGGCACGGGCTATGGAGACTCTCTGCCTTTCTCCGCCGCTCAGCTGGGCGGGGTAATGCCTCTTCCGGTTACCCAAACCGACCAGCTCAAGCATCCTGTCAGATCGATTCTTAGTGTCCGGTATCTTCTCCCTTTGCGCAAGAAGTGCCAGTTCAACGTTCTCAGAGGCATTCAAAACCGGGATGAGATTGAAAAATTGAAAGACAAATCCCATATTTCCCGCTCTGAATTCTGTCTTCTCCATATCTTTCATGCGATTGAGATGCTTTTCATTGATAAAGACATCCCCGGAAGTCGGCGTGTCAATCCCCGAAAGACAATTGAGAAGGGTGCTTTTTCCGCAACCGGAAGGTCCGAGAATCGATACGATCTCCCCCGCTTCAATACTAAGCGTTATATCCTTCAAGGCCAGAAAAGAATTTTCTCCGTTAAAATACTCTCTTTCAAGTCCGTTTGTATGAATTAAGCTCATATCTTCTCCTTCTACTCCTCTTTTAACAGGTAAGCATCATAAAGCACTTCGTAGACCATTTTATACAATTTTACCCGCCTGGCATATAGAGTCTCTGTATAGGTGTTGTCCGCTATCCTTCTTTTTGTCCTGGCCGGGCCTGCATGGTAAGCGGATAAAGCCTTTGAGAGATCGCCTTCAAAATCATTCAGATTCATCTTCAGGTAATAAGAACCGAGTGTAATATTCCCGTCCGGGCTTCTCCATGAGGCGGATGTTATGTATTTCTTCTTTAACCATGAAGCGGTATCCGGCATTAGCTGCATCAGTCCAAATGCGTTTGTACTGGAAACCGCAAGCGGATCATAATCACTTTCCATCTTAATCACAGCTGCTATTAAAGACGGCGGCAGATTAAATTCTCTTGCGGCATCGTTGATTTCGGTGACGTACTCTAAAGGAAACAAGCAGTAAGCCGTCAAAAGAAATAAAAAGAGGCATACGATAACTGAAAAAAGGCCTTTTTCAACCACTTCAGTCACCTCATTTTTTCTTCTTTGAGGCTGAATCCTCATCAGCCGACATTTCCATCACTTTTGAAGCGACCCTGTATTCATCCACAGCTTCTTCCTCGCGGTCCATCCTTTCAAGCAGCTGTGCCGTCTTGATATGTATATCAGGGTCCGTCGGGTTTTCAATGGCGGCTCGTTGTATTGTCAACAAGGCTTTCTCCTTTAATCCCAGATTCTTCAAGATCCCTGCTTTCATTTTAAGCGGGAGAAAGAGATAGAGTATGAAGAGACAGGCAACGCCGCCTCCCGACCACATAAAGACGGGGAATAATGCCAAGTCCCCTGCCTGTATTTTATCATCTTTATCAGCTGTTTGAGTCTTTGTTGCGCCCTCGCTTACAGATGGTGTCATTGAATCCATCAGAATGTTGAAAGAGTTTTCAATCTCAGGATTCGAAGAAACCATTTTGAAATTCTCCGGAACCTTATCACTGTACGATATATCGGTTGCAGAGACCCTTGAAGAGACATTCTTCATTAGCTCTAAAATCGCCTCTTCCAATTTCTCTGTTTTAAGCTTGATGTTATCGTATTCGGACAGATAGCGAAAGAACAATGAGATTAACTGTTCAAAAGTATTGTCCTCCGCTGTGAGTATCCTTCTGGAAAGGATTTTGACATTTTCAAGATAATCAAAGTACTGTTCAAGTTTTAGATAGGTGTCATGAAGCTCTTGAGGTATCCGATTCTTAAAATCTTCAGGGTGATTCAATTTAAAAAATTTGATGTAGATAGACAGCAGTGAAAGCTGCTTTGAATAGGTATCTTCATTTCTGAGATTGATAAAGGGTTTGATTTGAATACTGAGATATTCGAGGAATCTCTCTCCTCCAAAAGCAGCAAGCTTTTCATACACCGCTTCTGTAAATGTGGGAGGTGGATTTCTCAATTTTTCGATCACATCTGACGTAAACGCCTTTAAAGCCTCACCGGAGATCTTTGCAATAAGATCAAAATGATCCAGCTTGTAGAGGTTCATGAAACGTTCCAGATCTCTGAGATTGAAATTGGCCAGAAACTGCTTGAAATCCTCTTCGACAAATGCCATCAGCGGATAGAGTTGTGCGTATTTGTCCGTCGTCTCTTCCAGAGCTTTGATATTCTCCAATAATGCATCAGTATCCTCAGACATGATCGAATAAAAGATACTGTCCTCAATACTGAATGCCTTCATTAGTCTTCGTTTTTCATATATCCTCCGGGCAAGCTGCAGGGCCTGTTCTTCACTTTGAAATTCGTCAGGTTCGTACAACATCGTTGAAAGGAGTTTGTCAAGAGCCTCCCCAAGTCTTTCCGGTGTTTTTTGAAGCCGGTATATTTCAGCATACTCAGAGATGTTTTCCCGGCTCACATCGGCATATAAGAATATATTTGTCAGTAGAAGGACTAACAGTAAAAGAGTATAGACTCTCTTTCTCGTTTTTCTTTCCAACGCTTGTATTCTCCTTCTGAACAATAGTTATAAGTGAAGATTCCCGTCTTGATCCGGTGTTTGCCAGCTGTATCAAGCAAGCCGAAAATCTCGTTGTCAACCAAAAACTCCTCGACTCTTATGGCGCTTTTGCTGCCGTGTTTGAAAAAGGGGTATCGCTCTTTGAAGAGCAGGTTCTGTTCAAGCATCACTTTAACGTTTTCGGCATTTAAACGCTCCAGCTTTCTGATGAAGTGCTTCCTCAAAAAGGCCAGTATCGGTTGAAAACCTTTACAGGGCTGTAACCCGAAGCTGATCAGGACATCCCCTGAAATCAATTCATCTATTCTCTTGAACGCCTTAAAATCATTCAATACATTTCTGTAGTTTTTTTCGAATAACTGGTATTGAGCCGTCTCTTTCCAACCTTTTTTATGGGAAAGCTTGTCAGCCACAACAAATTTGATTTCCTCTTCAAATCTCTCACGGCCCAGATGATACGCCATCTCTCTCATCACACCCAGACTGTTTAAGGGGATCATGTGCCATTTGATGGCATCACAGACCCGCCTTTGCTGCTTTTTCGGAAACTTCAGAGAGTCCAGTGTCTTTTCAGTCAGTTCTACACTCTTTTTCTCATGCCCGATATAATGCTTTCCGTCAAAGACAAAGGGTTTACCGGTATCATGAAAGAGGGCGATCAGGCCCGTATCCGCGTTCAGCTCAAGCTGTTCCATGACCCTTAAACTATGCTCCAAAACGCTTTCCCCGTTGTGATGCCGGTCGGAGTGCAAAAAGGTTACACTCTCATTTATCAACGGCATCAGTTCCTGTAAAAGCCCGGATTTGGCCATCTCTCTTATGGCGTTTACCCTGTTTTGGCTTGAAAGAAGTAAAATGAGTTCTTTATACAACCTTTCAGCGGCAACACGATGAATGGTTTCTCTTAGATCACGAATCCAGAAAAAAGTATTCGGCTCAATATCAAAACCAAAGACGGACTGAAAACGGAAGATTCTGAGTAAGCGAAGCGGGTCCGCTGCGAGATTCTCCTTCCGATAACACCTTAACACCCTGAAACGGATATCCTCTCTTCCTCCACAGGGGTCTCTAACGTTCTGCCAGGAAAAACCCGACTCTTCAGTAACATGAACAGCGACTGAATTGATCGTCAGATCCCTTGAAAGCAGATCGTCCTCTATCCTTCCGGCAGGGATGGACGTTATTTCCACATCAATCCGCTCTTTGCCGGCTCGAAAGGGTACAGAATAGGTATCATGGTCTTTATTGATAAAATTGCCATGCTCAAAAGCCGACGAGATATCGCTGACGTCTGCCGGCGTGATAACATCCAGATCCCCGGGAGATCCATCCCTGCCTGAGATCAGGTCTCTTACAACACCACCGACGAAATAAAAGCTTCCAATTTGTGAACTAAGCCATTCCGAAACACGTTCCAGTTTATCGCTGCTGAAATTCATCCTCACCCTACTTGTTATCAAAATACAGATCTTCGCTTAATAATTGCTCTTTCTTTCTCCATTCTTTTTTGACCTTGACATAAACTTCAAGCTCCACACTTCTGTCAAAGAGATATTTCAGATCCCGTTTGGCATTCTTCCTGATCGCCTTGATCAAACCGGCCTGCTTTCCGATGATCATCCCCTTCTGAGACGGCCTTTCCACCCATATCTCTGCTCTGATATGGAGTTTGCCGTCCGCTTTCTCAGAGAGATGTTCAACATAAACCGCGGTTGTGTACGGAATCTCCTCATATGTCTTTCTGAATACCTTCTCCCTGATGATCTCCGATATGATGAATTTTGTTGATCGGTCTGTCAACATCTCCGGTGAATAGAAAGGTTGCCCCTGAGGAATGTATGACTTGATATCGGACAGCAGTTCCTGGAAATCCGTGTCATTTACAGCTGATATGACGTGGCCGGCCTTAAGTTTGTACTTGCTTTTTATCCGGGCCACTCTGTCTTTCACCTTCTCTTCAGGCACAAGGTCGGATTTATTAAAAACGGCCATAACAGGGGTCTTAACATCTTTTATCTTATCAAAGGCAAGGTCGTCTTTTCTGGTGATGCCGGTTTCCAGATCGAATATCCATAAGATCAGGTCCATACCGATCAGTGAATCGGTGATCGCCCGTAGCATATACCGGTTAACCGGCGAGACGGGCTTATGCACACCCGGTGTATCCGTAAAAACAATCTGCGAGTCCTCGTCGTTATAAACGCAGTTTATCCTGTGCCAGGTTGTTTGTGGCTTGTCTGAAACAATAACGATCTTCTGGCCCATCAATTTGTTGATGAGCGTCGATTTACCAACATTCGGCTTTCCGTATAAGGTCACAAACCCACTTTTCATCTTTTCCCCACTTTCCTCTACAGGTCAATTCTACCATAAAAAAAGACCCCTCTTGCTTAAGAGGGGTCTACTGGAGCAGGAAATGAGACTCGAACTCACAACCTCCGCCTTACCAAGGCGGCGCTCTACCTTTGAAGCTATTCCTGCTTCTATTCAGCAAGGTTATTTTAGCACAACTATGTTCTTTCGTCAAGTCAGACAAAAATCATATCTCAGGGTCTCAGAACCTCTGCCTTCCCTTCGATAACCTTTTTACCCTTATCATTCAATACATCCGTCTTTAAAAACAACCGTTTTTTTTCGTCGTTTTTGTCATAGACCTCGATCTGCACTTTGACTTCATCACCGACAAAAACGGGTCTCTTGAACTTGACGTCCTGTGATACATAAATCGTTCCATCGCCGGGAAAATCTCTCCCGATGACCTTGGAGATGAAAGAGGCCACCAGCATACCATGAGCGATCCTCTTTCCGAACTGTGATTTGGCGGCAAAATCATCGTCGACATGCAGGGGATTGTCATCCCCCGTTGTCTTGGCGAATTCCCTGACTTTTTCATCGCCGACTAAAAAGCTCATCTCAAAACTGTCTCCGATTCCTATCTCGTTATAATTCATCCTGACCTCCGTTCAAGCAAAAGTCTTTCCGTTCCAGGACCACATATCGCCTCTGAAACTCTGGAAAGCAATGAATATTCTGTCCTGCTTTATCCCCGTTTCTGTTTCTAAATATTCCGTCAGTCTTTCAGCCAGGCTGGTAACACTGTCTGATCCCAGGCCGATACTTTTGACCTCAACAAAACAAGCCGGTTCAGATGACCCGGCAAAGAGGATGTCCTGCTTTTCCTGAACAATGATCATGATGTACTTCTCTGGTTTATTCAGAACATTTGAGGCTATCTCTGCAAGGCCGTTCGAAATAATCTTGCCGTTTTCAAGCGCTGCATTGGTTTTCATACTGAGACATGGCATTTGAATCCTCTCCTTTCAACTTTATTCTACCATTTTTCCTGAAAAATGATATAATGGAGATAAATCAGAGGTGTTTTAAATGGAGCAGATCATAAAAACAAAAAGACTCAGAGAAGCACTTGTTTTCCTATTGTTCATTTCAATTGTTGTCCCCTTTGTCTCATGTTCCAATCATGTCAATCTGTCACGCTTGGAACAATTGACAAAAGAGGCCTTAAAAGAGGGAAGCGCGGAGTCTGCGTTGCTCTATTCATCACGCGCCATCGAACAGGCCGAAACGGAGGCGGAACGCTCATCAGCTTATGCCCTGCACGGCTTTGCCAATTACATCCATTCAGATTATTCAAAAGCTTTCGAGGCTTTTAGAACATCGAATACCCATGAGAGGAACGAAGATGCCTCAGCCGGAATCATCCTGGGGGCTTTCGGGAAAAAGGATTACGCCTATGTCATTGATCATCGCAGCCTGGTTGAAACGTTATCAGGGGAATGGCGTTTCATTCTCGGGGGTACAAGCCTGAATCAAACCGTCCTTTTTGAAACAGTTTCGCTTTCAGCTTGCATTAAAGGCAACAGAGGGGTTTATGATGATATCAAACAACATCTCGATAACAACACGAGAGAAAAAATGGAGGCTTTTTTCTTTGATTAAAACAAAAAAAACAATGATCATCATTTTTCTTTTGACAACGGTATTTCTGAGTGTTTTCTCAATGCCGCCGCATTCGAGGATTATGGACGGGATCCGTTCCGGGGAAATTGTCATACCGGACTTTCCAAGGACGGAAAGGTGGATGGCTCAAAGAGATTACACCGGTTCATATAGGGCGGTCGTTTTACTTGCCGACTTTCCGGATAAAAACCGTTCAGTTGACATCGATTTTTTCAATGAACTGCTGAACGGAGATAACGTCAACTTCAAACAGAAGTATCCGGGCAACACAAATGTGAGTAGTGTGAAGGAATACTATCTTTTCGAATCAAACGATACGTTTGAGATCGACTTTGATGTCTACGGATGGTTCGAGATGCCTCAGGATTACGCGTATTATGTGGGCTCCAATAATGGACTCGGATCCTATCCGAACAATTCAAAGAAACTTGTAGAGGATGCGTTGAGTGCCGCTGATTCGGTTGTTGATTTTTCCGAATATGCCGTGGACAACCAGGTTGATTATCTGCTCGTGGTACATGCCGGAACCGGAGGTGAGTTTTCCGGGGCAAGCGGCGAAATCTGGAGTCATCAATGGTCAATAACCCCCCAGACAAGAGATGGGGTAACTCTGAGTCCATACAGCATGCAACCCGAGTATTGGGTGGAACCGTACGATATGACAATCGGGGTTTACTGCCATGAACTGGGACATCTCATATTCGCCCTTCCCGATCTT
>CAZVWW010000067.1:10559-12646 GCA_964631265.1 uncultured Thermotogaceae bacterium | reverse complement strand
TGTGTTAGCTGAACCGTACTCTGCTTCGCCATCTTCATTTTCAAGATATGCTTTGAGTCCGGGAACTGTTTCTTTAACGTACTTGTCAAGTGCTACGAGCTGTGCGTAACCGCCCCAACCCTTGAGTTCCATTCTTGTTCCGTCTCCGAATTCGATGTAAGCCTTTACCGTGTAGAGACCTTCTTTTGGCGGTGTCAACTGAAGGTTCTTTGCAACTGTGTTTTCTTTCCAGTTGAATGTTGCTTCATCTGACATGACTGTTTCGTTCTTCCAGTCGATCAGTTCAGCGTACACCTTCATGTTCTGTCCCTGAAGCTCCTGGGCCTTGATGTAATAGGTTGTCTTCTTGGCATCTTCGTCGACAACTTTCTGGGCCTCGTACTGAGCATCGTTGGGTTTGTCCTTGATGAGCATGACGAATACGTTATCTGCTACCTCGTCACCCATTACTTCGATAGTGGTTACGTCTTCTGCTGAATCCTTTACCATGAGGCTGAAGTTCACATTGACAGGGTCACCTGCTGTAACGACACCTTTGTCTGTTCCGAGTGAAGCTTCTCCAACCTGATCCGCGAATGCGAATGATACGACTAAGACTAAAGCCATAACTAATACTAAACCTTTTTTCATAAACTTACCCCTCCCTCTTGATTTTTGTTAGTTTTTTTGAGGATTTTTTGGCTCGTAATCATACAATCAGAATTATACACTATTTTCCTCGTTTTTTGCAACCCCCTTTCGATTTTTGTCTCTGTCTTCTCCTTTTGGTACTGTATCTTTACAAAGATTTAAAATCATCTACTGCTTAAATGCTGCTTATTTTGACCCTGATACAATCATGCCGATTCCCGCTACAAGTCCGAGACCAACCAGGACCATCATTCCCGGATTCCCCTTTTTCTCCTCGGGGAAAACTTTAGCTTCAAGCTCTGTCACTCTATCCTTTAAGGCCTCAATGCTCTCTTCATTTTTCTCCGAAGCCTGCCTGTTTTCCTTGATAAGCCCCTTGTTTTCGTCGAGCGCTTTGTTGAATGTCGTTGTCTGTTCCTCGAACTGCAACTGCATATCTTCCCTCAGGATGTCGACCGAGTCGTTCAACGCATCAAGCCTTTGGTCTATCCTGTTGAGTCCTTCATTGTAATCAGCCTTGTCAACTTTACCGGTTTCGAGTGTTTCGATGGTTTCGTTGTACTCTTCCGAATCCACCTTTGTCTCTTTGAGCTTTGCGATGCTGATGTCCATCCATTTCAATCGTTTGTTCAAGTTGGCAATATTGTCGCTGATCTCGTTTTCGAGTCTCACTTCAAGCTCTCTGACATACTCTGATAGTTCGTTGTGTTCTTTTTTTGCCCGGTTGATGGTGATATCCACCCATTTGAGCCGCTGGTTGAGCGCCCAGACGTTCTGTTCGATGAGCTCCTCGTTCTCTGCACTGAGATCATAGGTCAGATCCTCGAGGGCGATGAGCGCTTCTTCTATGGTCTCGACTTCCTCCATCAGCATATCCTTTGTGGCGAAGTTGGCATAAACCATTCTGAAGCCATTTTCAAGCGCGTCGATCTCTTTCTGGATATTGCCAAGCTTCTCCAGGATTTGATCCGTGATTCCCGCGTTGAATGAGACGCTCATGGTCAGTTCATTCAACCTTTCGACTGTTTGATTGAAATCCTCTTCAAGGGCGTAAAGCTCTGTGATGCCTGCCTTCTCGTCTTTCAACTTCGACATCTGTATGTCGATCCATTTCAACCGCTGGTTCAGGTAATACATCTTTGAGGAAAGCTCTTCTTTCATGGAAGTCTCGAGTTCCTCCCTTTTATCCGCCTGTGATTTGACTCTGGCTTTGAGATTGTTGATGGCAATATCCGTCCATTTCATCCGCTGGTTGATATCCGCCTTTGTCCCATCTATCTCACTGCCGAGGCTCTCTCTTGTTTCTTCAATTTCTTCTGCATTCTCTTCAGTCTTTCCCTTGACGCTGTTCAATGAGATATCCGTCCATTTCATCCGCTGGTTGATATCCGCCTTTGTCCCATCTATCTCACTGCCGAGGCTCTCTCTTGTTTCTTCAATTTCTTCTGCATTCTCTT
>CAZVWW010000067.1:7046-10459 GCA_964631265.1 uncultured Thermotogaceae bacterium | reverse complement strand
TGTTCAATGAGATATCCGTCCACTTCATCCGCTGGTTGATATCCGCCTTTGTCTCATCGATCTCGTTCCCGAGTGATTCCTGTGCCGCTTCCAACTCATTCTCGAGGTTTTTGACTTCTTCAGTGTTCTTCTTTGTGTCTGATTTGACTTTGTTAACGGCTATATCCGTCCATTTCATTCTCTGATTCATGGACCGGCTCACAGATGAAACACTTTCCTCAACTGCTTCCAACCCGCTCATGGTGTCCACGCGGAGTTTTGCTATCTCTGCCTCGTTTGCGACAACATCGGCACTCAATTTACCGGTGCTGCTGTCGATCCAGCTGAGCCGCTTATTCAATGCCCAGAGACTGGAATCTATCTTCTCATCAAAGGTCTTCTTGTAATCCTGAAGCTTTTCATCGAGGGACATGATGCGCTCTTTGTTCTTGAGTATCGTCATATCTATCCATTTTAATCGCTGGTTGTTGCTTGCTTTGAACGCTGTAAATTCATTGCTGATCGCTTCTCTTTCCTCTTTGGCGGCGAGGCTTTCCTGTGCCAGGTCTGCCTTGACGCTGTTGATGGAGATATCTATCCATTTCATTCTCTTGTTGAAGCTCTCTTTTGTTGCTGCCAGAGCCTTCTTCAAATCAGCAATCTGTTTCTCTATCTTTTCCTGTTCTGTAACCTCTTCATTTGTTTCAGACAGCTCTCTTTTCATGGATTGAATATCTTCCTCAAGTTTCTTTTCGAGGTCTTCAGCGGCGGATTCAAATCTCTTTTCGAGTGAGGCAAACTGCTCTTTAAGCCCGTCCACGTCCGCTTCATTAAGATTGCTCTCCAGGGCCTCAATGCTCTTTACGGGTTCCTGAACTGCGCTCTCTATCTGTTGTTTCAACTCCTCTTTAAGGGTCTTGGTTTCGCTCTCAAGTGTTGCGAGTTTCCCGGATAAGGTATCAATCTGCTCATTGGCCTTTTTCAGGTCCGTTTTTGCCGCAAATTGATCGGTATCGATCTCCGGCCCCTTATCCTCAGCCTGAAGTTTGAGCTTCATGATCTCGTTGTTGAGGGCCTTAACACTTTCCCTGACGGATGTGAGCTTTTCGTTGAATTTCGTCAGTTCACTATCGTCGGAAACGGTGCTTTTGATCTTGTCAACTTCTGTTTCAAGTTTCTCAACGGCTCCCTTTTGGGCCATTTTGTTCAGGCCGGCATTCAATTCGGCAGAGAGTTCTTTCAGACCGGTTTCTACATCTTTTAAACCCTTTCTCAGGTTTTCGGCTGTTTTCGCCATCTCATCTCCGGCCCCATCCACTGAATCGGTGAACGCATTCAGGTCTTTCTCAAGGCCTTCTACGGTTTCTTTCAGGTTGTTCATGCTGATGTCAACCCATTTCAGCCGCTGGTTCAAAGACCACTTGGCATTCTCAAGTGCGGATTCTTCTGCGAACTTTTTGAGCTCCTCCTTCATCTCTTTGGAAAGGTTGTCAAGCTCTTTCTTCAGATTCTCTATCTTGTTATCAACGACATCCTGTTTCGTCGCGTTTGTTATCTTTTTCCATAAGAACTGGTCGTTAGCCGAAAGATTCCCCACCTTGTTCTCGAGAGTATCAACCTCTTGTCCGAGATTGTTCAACTCTTCCTCTGTGCTGCCAAGACGGGAACTGTAGTCGCCCAACTTTCCGCTCATAATATCCACCAGAGATTCGACAGCCTTGATATCCTCCTGGCTCACGTCCTCTGCTGTTAACGTTACGGAAAGGAACAACATGATCATTATCACTATTACGAAGAAGCGTTTCATGCTTTTTGTTCCCCCTTTCGAATTCTATCCCCTTTTGTAAAGAATTATACCATTAGATCATCGTATTTTGCAAGTCCAACCCGATTTGTATCTCTTCAACTCTTGACCTTTAGATTGTAGAATCTTCTCTTGCCGATTCTGAGGATATCACCGTCTTTTACCCGGATCTCGTCAAACGGATTGGTTTCCTTTTTGTCGTTGAGTTTCACACCACCCTGTTTGGCGAGGCGTTTTGCCTGGCTCTTACTCTCTCCGCCGGCTTTTGCGATGAGATCGGCGAGTTTGATGGTTCCGGTTTCAAGTTCAAGCGTCTCCATATCTTCCGGGTTCTTTTTGTCCTGGAAGACCGATACGAACGACTCTTGCGCCTTTTTTGCCGCCTCGCCATTGTAAAGCAGTTCCACCATTTCCCTTGCGAGCTGCATCTTTGTGTCTCTCGGATTGAGACTGCCGGCCCGGAGTTTTTCGGCCATCTCTTTTATCTCTACCGGGGATCGCTCTGTTAAGAGGCTGTAGTACTTCATCATGAGCTTGTCGGGAATGGACATCACTTTGCCGTATATATCCTTCGGTGAGTCGTTGAACCCGATGTAGTTGTCGTAGCTCTTGCTCATCTTCTGATTTCCGTCTGTTCCCTCTATGAGCGGCAGTGTCAGAACAACCTGTGATGCCAGTCCGTGATCGGCCTGGATCTTCCTGCCGACGAGCAGATTGAAAAGCTGATCCGTTCCCCCTATCTCAACATCAGCTTTTATCGCCACGGAATCGTAGGCCTGGGCAAGCGGGTACAGAAACTCCGCCACACTGATAGGCTGGTTTGCCTTGTAGCGTTTGTCAAAGTCATCCCTCTCCAGCATCCTGGCAACCGTGTACTCAGCAGCCAGCCGGATGACATCTTCAAATCCCATCTCGTCAAGCCATTCCCCGTTGAAGCGGACCTCTGTTTTTTCCTCGTTGAGGATGGTGAAGGCCTGTTCCTGATAGCTCCTGGCATTCTCTTTGACTTCCTCCATGGAAAGCATGGGCCGGGTTGTCGAACGGCCCGAGGGATCGCCGATCCTCGCCGTGAAATCCCCGATGATAAGGACCACCTGGTGACCGAGATCCTGAAATTCGCGCAGTTTGTTCAACACAACGGCGTGGCCGAGGTGTAGATCAGGTCTGGAAGGATCAACCCCCAACTTGACACGCAGGGGTCTTCCCTTCTTCAGTTTTTTGATGAGGTCTTCTTCTGATACCAGGTCCGTGCTGTTCTTGCTTAGAATTTTGAGTTGTTCTCTAATCTCCATTCTTCACCTTACAGAGACATGGCGTATGAGGTAACGAAGCTCATGATCATAAAGGCAATTGCAAGCCAGAGTGTCAGCTTACCGAGCGATGAAAGCCCCTTTTCTCTTCCGAAGACGGTGTTTGTGGCCCCTCCGCCGAATGCTCCTCCGAGTGAGGAGTGTTTGGCCATGTTCAGCGTTACTGATATGATCAACCCGAAAGCGATCGCTGCGTGTAGTACGTAGATAACCATCTTTAATACCTGCACTTTTTCTTCCTCCTTTGTGAAATATACCGTTGCCTATTATACATGATTAAACGTGGTAAAATCAAGGCAGGGGTGTGGGGAGAAATGTTT
>CAZVWW010000067.1:0-6946 GCA_964631265.1 uncultured Thermotogaceae bacterium | reverse complement strand
AGGGAAGGAAAGATTGAAATGGAAAAAACCTTGGGGATTATTGTGGAGTACAATCCTTTTCACAACGGGCATCTTTATCATTTGAAGGAATCGTTGAAAAAGTCCTCGGCCTCCCGGTGTGTTGCTGTTATGAGCGGGGATTTTGTTCAGCGGGGGAGGCCGGCGATGACGGATAAGTGGGAGCGGGTCGCGATGGCGCTTTCGTTGGGGGTTAATCTTGTGGTTGAGATTCCCGCCGTCTTTGCGATTCAGGATGCGGGGAATTTTGCCCGGGGCGGTGTTCAACTTTTGGAACGCTCGGGGGTTTGTGATTATCTGGTCTTCGGGAGTGAGTCGAATGATATTGAGGGGATGAAAACGGTTGCCCGGGTGATGGTGGAGAATGATGAGGCGCTCGCGGAGCTTGAGACCCGGTATATCAAGGAGGGGTATTCTCATCCCAACGCACGGAAGTTTGCGCTGAAGGACTTTTTGGACGGGGGGGTTGAAGATTATGCCTTTCTGGCCAGTTCCAACGATATCCTCGGGCTCGAGTATCTCAAGGAGCTGTTTGCCTCCCGCTCTTCCATCGAACCCATGACCATCCGGCGGAAGGGGAGCGATTATTCCGCGCGGTTGATAGAAGGGTCGCTTTCCAGTGCGACGGCTATCCGGGAGGCCTTTTACAAGGGTGAGATCGAGGCTATTCGAGTGAACGTTCCCCCGCTAGTCTTCGAGCGATTGTTGTCTCTGTATGAAAAGGGCCGGCTTCCCGATCTGGAGCGTTTTGAGAATGCGGTCATTCAAAAATTGAGGGCGGTGAACCGGGATCATATCAGGCGGTTTTACGGGTTCACGGAGGGACTTGATCTGCGCTTTTCAAAGAGCGCCATGGTTTCACGAACCCTGGATGAGCTGCTTTTGAAGGTCAAGTCAAAACGGTTTACCTACACCCGTCTGCAGCGGTTGTTGCTCTATTTCCTCTTCGAGATCCAGCGTCCGGCCATTAAAGAGAGTGAGCGGTTCGGCCCCCAGTATCTACGGGTCCTCGGTTTTGACAAGAAGGGGCGTGGCATCCTGGCCGATATGAGAGAAAGGGCTTTGCTGCCCATCATTTCAACGCCATCGATCGCGGACAAGGCCTACAGAAAGTTTGCGAAGAAGCTCGATTACAACCTGCCCCCCTTTTTCAACCGGCAGATCTACAGAAAACACCTCGAGATGGACTTCCGGCTCTCGGATTATTACACGGCCCTGGAAGAGGGTATTCTTCCCGGGAATAAAATGGATATTAAGAGGAAGCCGCTAATATTCTGAATGGCTCAAATATGCCCGTTTTCTTCATCAACTCTCTCTCTTTAAAAAAGTCTCTTGTCTCACCGTCGAATGCTGTCTTTCCCCCGGAAAGGACGACGATCCGGGGGAAGTTGTCCTTCACCAGCCTGGTGTCATGAGTGATAACAACGATGGCGGTTCCGTTTTCCTCAAGTCTCTGCAAGAGGTTGAGGACCCTTTTTCGACCTCTGGCATCGAGGCCGGCCGTTGGTTCGTCGAGGAAGAGGTAATCGGGGTTCCAGACGATGATGCTGGCGATTGCCGTTAGTCTTTTCTCACCGCCCGAAAGCGAGAAGGGGTTGCGTTGCATGATACGCGCGGGAAGGCCGACGCTTGTGAGAGCATTTGTTGTCAAGCGTTCCCCCGGATCCTCTATCTCGAAATTGTCAAGGGCAAAAGCGACTTCCTCTTTCACCGTCGGCATGAAGAACTGGGATTCCGGATACTGAAAGACGAGGCCCACCTTTTTTTGCAGTTGATGGGAGTCCTTTTTCTCTTTCGTATCGATACCGTCGACAGTAATTTCCCCCGAGTCAGGCCTTATCAGCCCGGAGGCTAATTGGGCGAAGGTGGATTTGCCCGAACCTGTCCTGCCCATAACCGCCAGTCTTTCCCCTTTTTTGATTGTCATGCAGAGATCTTTGAGGGCGAGGGTTTCGAACGGGGTGTTTTTGGAGTAGTAATGGGTGACATTTTTAAACGCGATCATTCAGATAACCCTTCCAAGCGCCCAGTCTGTGACTTCCACTTCCCGGTAATGTCTCAGTTTTGGAAGCACGATGGGTGTACTTCCCATGAGTTCAACCCTTCCGTCTCTAATCAAACAGATCTTCTCCGCAAAAAGTGCGGCTTCTATATCGTGGGTGACCAGGATGACGGTGTTGTTGGCTCTGTGATATTTCCTCAACAGTTGCATGATCTCCAACTGTCCTTCAGGATCGAGCATTGACATGGGTTCGTCGAGCAGGAGTATTTCCGGTTCCATCACCAGGATGGAGGCGATGGCAAGACGCTGCTTCTGCCCCCCCGAAAGCATGAGCGGGTTCTTCTTCTCCAACCCTTTTAAACCGGCAAATTCAACGATCCGGGAGAGTTTTCTCTTCATTGCCATCCGGTCCATGCCGATGTTCTCCATACCGAAGACAATATCCTCTTCAACCGTTGACGCGATGATCTGATTGTCGGGATTCTGAAAGACCAGGCCGGCCTTTTTTCTGATTTCATAAGTGTTTTCGGGATCTCCCGTGTTCATGCCGAATACCGTGACATCCCCCTTGTCCGGGGTATTGATTGCGTTGACGAGCTTGAGGATGGTGGACTTTCCCGAGCCGTTCGCCCCCATCATGGCGAGAAACGTCCCCTGTGTTATTTCAAGGGTGAGATCCTGCAGTACCCGGGTTTGACCATATGAGAAGCTGACATCTTTGATCTCTATCATATGGCCGTGCCCTTTCTGATAATATAGAATTTCAGGAAGTCTGTTTCAAATATGTTTGCGATGATGGGAAAGTCCGGGGTCTGTCCGCCTTTTTTGACAATCGTCAGATAGAGATTCAGGTCCGAGGCGATCGAATAGAACATCATCTCAAATTCTTCAGCCGAAATCGTATGCGAGCAACAGGCTGAGGCAAGGATGCCCCCCTCGCGTAGGACTTTCAACGCCCTGAGATTGATCTCTTTGTAGGCGGTCAGGGCTTTTCCCTTCTTTCTTCTCGAATCGGAGAGTGTCGGCGGGTCGAGAATGATACAGTCGTATCGCTCCCGCTCCTCGTCAAGTCGCCGGAGATAGTCAAAGGCGTTTGCGCTTATAAAGCGTTGCCCGTCAAAACCGTTGATCCGGCAGTTGGTTTGGGCCTGTTCAATTTCTGCAGGGTCTCTGTCTAAAAAACCTACTGCGGCTTCCGTCTCTTTCAGGATATTCAACCCAAACCGGCCATTCCCGCAAAAGGCATCGAGAACTCTGATCGGCTTATTTGAGAAATTGGCCCTCAGAAAGCGGGCTGTCTCTCTTGCGTTCACCCTGTTTTCAAGGTTGAAAAGAGGTGTTTTATCGGCGAAGGATTCCAAGTGGTACTTCAAACCGTTTATCTCAACAGCAAAGGCTTTGGGAATCGTTCCTTCCCATTCTTTCACCACCGGTTCTATACCTTCGAGCCGCCTCGTGGATTGGATGGACTTTTCAAGGATCTTTTTAAATCCAAGCTCTTTCAGTCCCTCCACAAAGTATGGGATAAGCCGGTCGGCTCCTGCAGTTGTTGAAGAGATGACACACAGTTCCCCGAGGTCATCTATCTTAATCCCGGAAACACCGTCCGCGGTGCTGTTGAAGAGTCTCTTCGGTTCACCCGGGCCGAAAAAGGGCTTTCGGTAATCGACCGCTCTGTGCAGTTTCTCTTTGATGAAGTCAGCATCGATTCTTTCAAATTGCCTGGTGAGCAATCTGATGACAATCTTCGAATCGGGGTTGTAATACCCCCGGCCGATGAACTGATCCGAAAAGGTGAAGACATCGATAATCTCGCCTTTTCGAGGCGAACCGGTGATTCTGTTGATTTCATTTTCGTATATGAACGGGTGTCCGTTCGCTATCCTTCTGGCGATTGTCTTCTTTAGTCTTGCTTTTGGCATTTCTCATTCCCGTCTTCAAACCAGTCGATTTTGATGTATTCGGTATTGCCGGGTATGTCAATCTTGTCCCGTATGATATCCAGGGGGATATTTCTGATGTAGCCCAGGATGCAGAGCAGGGTCAGCCCGTGCGTCACAACGAGGACTCTTTTTTCGGGAAAGTCCCGTGCTATCCGCTTAATCCCCTTGATGGCCCTTGTCTGAACCTGCGTGTAGGTTTCAGCTCCCGCCATGCTGAAGAGGTGCGGGGCGTTCCGGTGTTTTTCAAAAGCCTCGCGATAGTCGCGTTTGACATCCTCCAGTTTCATTCCCTCCCAGGGGCCGAATGCGGATTCGTTGAGTTCCTCGTACTCAAAGACCAGATAGTCCTTTTTCGTATTCTCAATCGCATGCCGGGCCGTCTCCTTTGCCCGCATCAGCTTTGAGGTGACGATAACATCGGGTTTGATCTCGTCCAAAGTCTTTGAAAACGCCTTCGACTGTCTGATTCCTTCCGGGGAAAGCGGACTGTCTTTTTGCCCCTGGAATCTTCTTTCGCTGTTCCAGACTGTGTTGGCATGCCTCGCTAAAAAGAATTCCGTAAGATTCATAGATAGCCCTCTTCTTTTAATCGTTCTTCAAGTGATTTGAAGGCTCTTGCCCGGTGACTGAACGTATTCTTGACGGTGTCGGGCAGCTCGCCGAAGGTCTTCTCGAACCCCTCCGGTATAAAAATCGGATCGTAACCGAAACCACCTTCCCCGTATATTCCGCCCGATATCTGCCCCCTGACAATTCCCTCAGCCTGTATGGTCTTGTCCTCAAGGGGATCATAGAAGATCGCGACTGTCCTGAATTGAGCGTATCTCTCCCCGGCGGATTTGTAGGCCTTCATCATGTCGAGGATCTTTTCCATCCTGTCTTTGTACGCCATGCCTTCCATGAATCTGGAGGAGCGAACGCCGGGAAAGTTGTCAAGTTGCTTGATTTCAAGGCCTGAATCATCGGCCACAGCATAGATGCCAAAATGGAGCGAAGAGACTCTGGCCTTTTTCAGGGCGTTTTTTTCAAAGGTATCTCCGTCCTCCTCGACATCCCATTCAGTGGCATATTCCCTCACACTGGTAAACGGGATTCGCGGGACGATTCGGGCTATCTCTTTTGTCTTATGCTCGTTCATCGTGGCAAGCAGAATATTCATTCTTCCACCTTCTCTTTATCGGGTTTCGGGCCCCAGAAAAAGTAAAGCCATGTCTTGAGGCCGCTGTCGAGGACCCACTTCTTTTTGTTGGCCTTCCGGTCAAAGTCCTTCTCCACATCGGTCTGGGATGAGAAGATGAAGTAAGACCATTCGGGAAGATTCTTTTTGAGATGTCTCATCTTCTTGTATATCTCACGTGCCTTATCCACATCTTCGAGTCTTTCACCAAATGGCGGGTTGGTGAGGACATAACCGTAACGGCTCTTTCTCTTGAGCCTTTCCATTTGCAGATGCTCGAATTCGATATAATTGGCAACCCCCGCCCGCTTGGCATTCTCGAGGGCATATTCCACCATCTTCTTGTCACTGTCAGAGGCGTAAAGATTGATATCCGGGTTTTTAATCGCCTTTCTGGCTTTCTTTCGCTCATCATTCAACAGCTCTCTTGGAAAGAGCGGCCAGCTCTCGCAAAGGAATCTTCTGTGCAGACCCGGTGGCTGATTTCTGGCCATCATGGCCGCTTCAATGATGATGGTCCCGGATCCGCAGAAGGGATCGATCAACTCAATTTGCGGATTCCATCTGGCAAGCATGAGAAGTCCGGCCGCAAGGGTTTCCCTCATAGGGGCCTTCCCCTTCTGCATGCGGTATCCTCTCTTGTGAAGGCCCTCACCGGTTGTATCCAATGCCACCAGGACGTTGTTCTTCCGGATATAAATATTGACCGGAAAGCCGGCCCCCGACAGGGGAAGCCGCTTCATCCTGTAATGGGCCATCATTTCTTTGAAAATGGCCTTTTGCGCCACAGACTGGGTGGTTCTCGGGCTGTTGAGCAGCGATTTCTTCGTCTTGGCCTTTGCGATGGTGATGTTGCCGTCCCGGGGAACATAGTCGTGCCAGTTGAAGTCCGCAATGTTTTCAAACAACTCATCGGAGGTCATTGCAACGAACTCCTTTAACACGATAAAGACCCGTTCGGCTGTCCGCAGGAAGAGATTGCATCGGATCACATCCACCTTGTTTCCCTCAAAAAGGGCCTTGCCGTCGCTCGAATCGATCACATCAAGGCCGAGTTCTTTAATCTCATACGCAAGGGGGCCTTCCAATCCCGCTGTGCAGGTTGCCATTAATTTCATGCTTCCTCACCTGTTATCTCTCCCAATAACCGTGAACCGTAGGGATCGTTCTCAAGCAGTTCATAGTACCCGGGGTTTCTCCTGAGCTGGTCTTTCAGGGCCTTGTAGGCAATTTCCTTCTCCGTCGCCGGAAGCCAGTCGAACTTTGTGATCTTGACGATATCAAAGAGGGCTCTCGGGCTGTCGATAAAGGCAAGGGTCATGATCACCTGACCGATCATCTCCTCTTTAAAATCATCCTCAAAGGCGTACAGTTCGAGCAGGTCGATGTACTTTTCCCCGCCCCCCAGCTTTGAGACCGCCTCATAGATGATGAGCTGCGCCTTTTCCTTGTCGTAAAGGGGGATGAACTTTTCCAGAAGCAGGATATCGTCCCGATTACCGAATTCTCCAAGCAGGTCTATGACGAGAAGCAGTGTTGTTCTGAAGGCCTTTTCCTTATAAACCGGCGGATTGGTCTCAAACGCCCTGGCCTCTTCCTTCAGATGGCTTCTCAGGAAGGGAGCGCTTTCTTCTCCAAGAGCGATCACGGCATTTCCGACCAGTGTCATGAGGTCGCTGTCATCCTCGTTCTTCTCGAGTGTCTCGATTAACGACGGGATCGCCTCAACCCCTTTTTCTTTTACTATTCTGTCGATTATTTCCCTATCCCTTTCATCCTGCGGCAAATCGAATCTCTCCCATTTTA
>CAZVWW010000066.1:9755-12742 GCA_964631265.1 uncultured Thermotogaceae bacterium | reverse complement strand
CCGGTGATTCTCCATGCTCTTCAGAAAATGCCTGAAAAAGAGCTTGTATCCTTCGCAGAGGTAATTTTTTCCTCGCCGGCCGTCTTGGGAAAAGAGGATCCGGTCCTTTGGGCAACCTCCGAAGCAGAGCTTGATGTACGGGCAGTCGAAACATTCTTTGGGGAGGCCGTATGTTTTATGCATCCCGAATGCTCTGTTCTTTTCCATTATCTCATCCAGCGGTGTCTCGAGGATGTTGCCCAGTTGATACTCCGGGAAGGTGTAGTGATCGCAGGAGTAAACGCCTCCATCTGTCTCGATCGATGCCCCGTGCCCGCACAGTGGGTTGTGAACACATAATGAGCTGGGCTTGCCGCGCATGTTCCCGGCCGTTACCTCAAAGAGCTGGACGTGCTTTTTTTTATAATCCAGTTCCTTCCATCGGTCAAAGACATTGACGAGGAACCTGCCATACCCTTCAGGCGTTACTGAGAATGGTGTCATGTTTCTCTGCATGAGTGCACTATTGATACCGGGTGGCATGCTCAAGTCTTGTCCGTCTTCGGACTCGACAAAATCCGGCTTTCTCTCCACAACGGGTAAAAACTGCATGAAATCCGTATATTGCCGGAGAAAATCGTAGACCGCCACCGGATGCTTCTCATTAGCTGCGTTGACGGTTGTCAACGTGTTGAACCGTATCCGGTATTTCCGGAGGAGCTCTATCCCGGCCATCACATCTTGGAAAGTGCCTCCATTCACTCCCTTTCGGTAAGTGTCGTGAAATTCCTCGGGGCCGTCGATGCTAACACCGACCTGAAAGTGATGTTTTACAAAAAAGCGGCACCATTCTTCATTCAGCAGCGTTGCGTTCGTCTGCAGGGTGTTGATAATCTTCCTGCCCTTTCCGAATCTTTTCTCCAGAGCCACTGCTTTTCTGAAGAAATCGATGCCGGCCAGAAGCGGTTCGCCACCGTGCCAGGCAAATTCTACAACTGCATTCTTCCCGTTGATGCGTAAGTTTTCCCTGACGTATGCCTCAAGCACATCGCCCGGCATCCGGCGATGTGTCCGGGGGAGGCTTTTTGTCTTTTCTGTGTAATAGCAGTATTCGCATTGCAGGTTACAAAAGCCGCCAACGACTTTGGCCATAACGGCGAAGGTTCTGTTGTCGTTGTTTGTCATCCCCTCACTTCCCGGCGATTGCTCTTAGCAATCCCCGCCATTGGTTGCCTTTTTGATTATTCATTGTTGAGGCTCTCCCGGTATGTTTTAACGGCTTCGTGAAACTCAGCACCATCATCGACACCAATCTCTTCAGCGATCAAGTCGTTCAGGAGGGTATTCATCTCCATGATTAGCGCTGCATTGGCCTCCGGATCGTTGGCGAGGTTGTTCAGCTCCGCCGGGTCGTTTTTTAAATCGTACAGTTCGATATCGTTGTTTTGCAGGAGTTCTTCGAGCGTCATCGGGGTGTTGAAATTCTCCGAGAAGTAACGGGCAAATTTGTAACGTTCGGTAATCACCGCGCGCATGAGCCCGCGCACAGACGTGTCAATGGTAAAGTGATCAATCCTGCGGTCCGGCCCCGCGACGGCCCGCGCCATCGTTGTGGAGATTAGCTCGCTGCAAAAGAGAGCCCCTCTCCGAACCGATTTGGAGGTACCGTTAATCAGTTTCATCAGATTCTTTCCGGGCAGTTCCCGGGTTAGCTCCGCCTTGAGTTCCGGGCTGAGCCCTGTCATATGGATGATACTGGGGGCAAGATCGATGTGGCTTGTAACCGCATTTACGGACTCTCCACCGTTGAAATCGGGATGATAGATGATGAGAGGGACGTGGAGGTTATTCTCAAAGAGCAGTCCCCCCTTACCTTTGAGACCCTGGGCACCGCCCATCTCACCATGGTCGGATGTGAAGATGATGATCGAGTTGTTGAGCAGCTCCATATCCCGGAGTGCTAAAAGGATGTCCATCAGATGATTGTCGCTGTCCTGAATGCAGTTGAAGTAGTAATCCTGTGCCGTCTTCCAGTCTTCCTTTGTATTGATGACACCGGTCACGTTGTTATCATAGTGTTTGTACCTGATGACGGCTTGCGGAAGCGTTCCGTCACTCACATCCCTCTTCCAGGTGGATGGCAGAGGCTCATCGTAGGTCTTTTCGTATAATGGATCATCCGGGGCACCCGCCACGGAAACGAAGCCCCTGAAATCTTCGTCGGTACTGAAGTACATGATATCGTGCGGATTAATCAGATTAAGAGAGAGAAAGAAGGACTGTCCTTCGGAGTTCTTCGCTGTTCCGACTGTTTCGAGCCATTTAACGGTGTCAGAGACAATCTCCGCATCTTTCTCATACCCGTCCCATATCGTGCCGATATAGTCGCCGTCTACCCCCCAGTCGGAAAAACCGTGCTCGTTGAGGTCGGTCAGCTCGTTCTCCACTTCGGCAATCGAGCTGGCATTCCCCATGTGCCACTTGCCTTTCAGAGCGCTGTAATACCCAGCTGAGCGCATCCGGTCCCCGATGGTTGTTATCTCTTCTGATAGAGGTCCCTGCCAGCCGAAATCGGTGTTGTCGATCATCTTTGTGTCGGGGATATGCGTGCCCGTGAAGATGACGGAGCGCGAAGAGGTTGACATGTTGGAGCAGGTGTAGTGTTTCTCGAAGGTTGTCCCCATTGAGGTCAGAAGCTCGCGTGCCTCATAATTCGAATCAACCGGATAATCATTGAAGTATCGTTCCTGATCGGTGGTAATGAAGATGATATTGTAGTTCCCGTCTTCATTAGGGCTCGGTTCGAGTTTCAGACTCTCAGCAAATGAATCTTTTATCCGGGTACTTGCCATATTACTGTTGATCGAGAGCAGCAGGAATAGAGCGGCCAGTACCGCAGCCATTTTCTGTCGTATACACATATTTTCGGGATCCTCCTTTTCACGGAAACGTGTTATCTTAACCGACAAAACCACCATTCTGACAGGCGGTACTCCAACAGGGTGATG
>CAZVWW010000066.1:0-9655 GCA_964631265.1 uncultured Thermotogaceae bacterium | reverse complement strand
GGGGGGTGTATTCTATTTGTGACGAAAATGGCCCGACACTGCTGAAGAATGATACAAGATTTGTGCAACTGTCCTCAGCTTTCTCCTTTCAATGATATAATCAATACATCAAGGAACGTTATCGGTCAAACGTTTAAGGAGATGTTTGTGATCCGGAGAATAAACCTTGAAAAAGGACTTGAGAACACCGGCGGCTCGCTGGATTTTTACAAAGGATTGGTTCAGGATTTTCATCATAATACCGCTCATGTCGATAAGATTGCCGGGCTGGTCTCTGAGGGCAACTATGAAGCAGCTGAGATTCAAGTCCATTCCCTGAAAGGGGTTTCAAATATGCTTGGGTTTGAGGCTTTAAGCCACTTGATGTCAAAGGTTGAAAATGCCCTTAAAGAAAAAGATCCGGTAGCATTTAAGCGGTTGATCCCCCCCTTAAGAGAGGAAATTGATCATCTTTTCGATGAACTTGAGCGTTCTGAATTGCTGCAGGAAAACATCGAAAAAGTCTCACATGAGGAATATAATGAACAGGATAAAGAGATTCTTCTTGAAAAACTAAAACAATTACTTTCCATGGTAAGGGAAGGAAGATATCAGGCTGAAGTCCTGGTCTCGGAATTGTTGTCACGTTACGGAACTTTCGGACTAAAAAAGGAGTTGTTGGAAGTGAAAGCAAAGATTGAGAAATTGGACTTTCAAGATGCCGAAGCGTTAATAAAAACCATACAAAATGGGATTTGAGGGCAGACTCATGGAAAAACAACACAGGATTATGATAGTCGATGATGAACGCTCCAACAGGAAAGTGCTCTCTGACTTGTTATCGGACGAGTTTGACATTGTTCTGGCCAAAAACGCCGCTCAGGTCTTCCGGAGATTGAACAGTGATCAAGCGATTGACCTGATCCTTTTGGACATTATGCTGCCCGATACGGACGGATATGAGATCTTAAGGAAAATGAAGAACACCGAGGAGCAGAAGAATATCCCCGTCATCTTCATCACGGTTCTTGATTCCATTGAAGATGAGGAAAAGGCGTTTAAAACCGGCGCAGTTGACTTTATCACCAAGCCCTTTCATCCCAGCATCGTGAAAGCAAGGGTTCAAAATCAGATAAAACTCATCGAACAGAGAAGGATGCTTGAAGAAATGGCGGGAATTGATGGGCTAACCGGAATCAACAACAGAAGGAGCTTTGATACCATTTATCATAAAGAATGGCAAAAAGCCATAAGATATGGTGAACCGCTTTCTCTCATCATGGGGGATGTGGATTTTTTTAAAAATTACAACGATTTATACGGTCATGCCGCCGGAGATGTTGTCTTGAAGGAGATTGCAAAGGCGATCAAAGATGTTCTCAAGCGACCGGAGGATGCTGTTGCCCGATACGGGGGCGAAGAGTTTGTTGTCATCCTGCCGCGAACTGAAAAAAAGGGGGCCGGCAAGATAGCGGAAGAGATTCGTCAGGCAATAGAAAGCCTGGCCATCCCTCATGAACAATCAAGTTGCTCAAAGGTTGTGACCATTTCCCTGGGAGGGGTCACGCATCGGAAAGAGGATACCGATCCCGAGGCCTTCTTAAACCAATCCGATAAGATGCTTTACAAGGCAAAATCGGAAGGAAGAAATCGTGTTGTCTGGAGATAAATAAAAGGCATCTCATCGAGGGGGTTGACAACCCCGCTTTTTTATGGTATAATGTAAATGAGAGTCAAAAAAAAGGGGCAGAAAGGCTCCTTTTTTTATTGCATTTTTCACCCCAATTTAACCTTTTTATAAATTTATCCCAAAAGATTCGTTTTCAAACGATTTGCTTTTACACCTAATAATAGTCTTCCTCAACTTTCTAAGATTTCATTCAAACCGGTCAATGAAACTTGAAAGGAGTATGCTATGAAAAGAATTCTTACCGTTACCATGCTGGTATTAATGACGACATTGTTCTTCGCTTATGAAGTACCGAACAGTAATCCCTGTTCTGATTCTATCAACGCACTAAACAGGGCTTACCAGGAAAACCCGGTTTTCAAAACCCTCATCGATCAAGCCTTTAACAACATGCAGCCCCTACCTGAAGGGTATCTGGAAGGTGGGAATCCATGGATCGGGAAAGATTTTAAAGATCTTTTAACATTCCTTAGTGAATGGGCAACCTTTTTACCTCAAGCAGTGGGCAGTACGGACAACGGGTTAAAGTATATCCAAAAGATGGATCTCTTTGCCTATAACAATCCGTTTGGAAGAGTCGTTTTTCAAACGTCACCCGGGAGAGAGCTCTTTAACCAGTTTGTTGCCGAACGCGGACAATTCCTTGATAGCTCTGAATCGACAAAGTATATTGAAGAATGGCTATCAGACCCGAGAATTGAAAAAGCAGACTATGTTTTACCTGATCCTGAAGCTCCGGACGGTGGTTTTGAAAACTATAACGATTTTTTTGCCAGAACCCTTAAAAATCAGGAAGAATCAAGACCTCAAACTATGCCGGATAGAGACTATATCATCACAGCCCCTACAGACGGTCTCTTAAATTCCATCCCCATGAAGATAATCGAGGAAGACACCAAGATTAAAACCAAGGGTACACAAACCCTCAATGTTCAAGAATTGCTGGCCGGCTCAAATCATTGGAAGCGTTTTGTCGGCGGAACGGCTCTGTCCTGTATCTTGATGCCAAACACTTATCACCATTACCATTCCCCGGTTGACGGAGAAGTGATCGAGGCCCGGATTTTACAAGGCGCCTTAATTGGTATGGAGGATTTTCCCTCTTTTGTCCCGCCAAATGGCAATGTCGGCTATTACGGAGCCGATTTCAGCGCTTTTGAGAATTATCAGAGAGGCTATTTCATCATTGATACGGGGAAATATGGATTGGTTGCGGCGGTTCCGGTCGGTTTGAGCACTGTGGGATCGGTGGTATTTGAAGATAAATTCCTTGGTATAACCTCCCCGATCCCTGTTAAAAGAGGTGACGAACTGGGTCATTTTCTGTATGGGGGATCGCTTGTTATCCTTCTCTTTGAACCGGGAAAATATGGATCGGATGCCATTCAGGTGAGGCTTGGCAATCAAATTGGCACTTTTTCAACCGATTCCAATCAATAATATAAAACTCCATAATCCAAAAAAACGTCATTTGGTTAATAATTCAATAATGGCCAAAAAGTCTATCAATAAGAGCATGGGGGTAACCTCATGCTTTTTCCCTGTTAATAGTTTAATCGCTGTCCAGCTCAAAAAGCCCCAGATGATCCCCTGCGTAATGGAAAAAGTCAGCGGAATCAACAGAATACTCAGGAAAGCGGGAATGGCATCATCGTATTTTGTCCAATTGATCTTGAGGATCGGGGTGATCATGAAAATCCCGACGATGATCAGAATGGGAGATGTCGCTATTGCGGGGACGATGGACAGTAATGGTGAGAAAAACATGAAAGGCAAAAAGAGCAATCCGGCAACGACTGCTGTCAACCCCGTTCTGCCCCCGGCTGCTATTCCAGTGGCCGACTCAATATAACTCGAACCGCTGCTGGTTCCAAACAAGCCGGAAATGAGTGTCGATACAGAATCAACAACCAATGATTTCTTAATATTCCGAGGTTCACCATTCGCATCCTTAAGGCCAGATGCCTCTGCAATCCCGATAAATGTCGAAAGACTGTCGAAGAGATCGACAAACAGGAACGCAAACATGGTGGGTATCAGCGACAGTTTTAACGACCCGAGAAGATCCAGTGAAAAAAGCAGTGAAAAATCAGGTGCCGCAAAGACCCCGTTCCACTGCACAATCTCAGTCTGCCCATATAAACGGCCTAAAGGGATTGCCAGCAAGGTCGTTAGAGCGATACCAAAAATCAGCCCTCCCTTTATCCTTTTGACAATCAAAACAGCTGTTATGACAAGACCGACCAGAAAAGTGATGGTGACCGCATTAAGCGGACCAACCCCCACAAGCGTATCGGGATTTGAAACAATGAATCCCGCTTCTGTAAAGCCGTTAAAGGCAATAAAGAGCCCAATTCCGACAGCAATTGCCTCTTTGAGAGGCTTTGGTATTGCTTTAACAATGGCGGTTCGGACATTAAAGACCGACAGGATTAAAAAAATAACGCCGGACCAGAAGACAGCTCCAAGCGCAACTTGCCATCTCTCATTCATGCCAATCACAACAGCATATGTGAAAAAGCTGTTGATCCCCATTCCCGGCGCAACCACAATTGGATTCTTCGCATAAATCCCCATCATAATGCTGCTGAAAGCGGAAACCAGAACCGTTGCCGTTAGAACCCCGGAAAAAGGCATCCCGGTATGGCTCAGGATGGATGGATTAACGATAATGATATACATCGTGGCAAGAAAAGACGTTATCCCGGCAATCACTTCTGTTTTGATGGCTGTATGGTTTTTTCTGCTTTTGTCTTCCATGATACCTCAATTCCTTTCATTAAGCATTGGGATCACAACATCTTTTTCTTTGTTCCGCTTATCTTATTTTACGCTTTTTTTCTTTGTATTCAAAACAAACGATTGAATAGCCGGATATCAGGATAGGGATACCCATTTGAAAATCTGAGAATACTAAAGATTAAAACTCCTCACGCTCTCTTATCAAAAATATTTACTCATCAACCATTTTAATCGGATTTGTCAGAGTAAAACATGAGTGTTATTCTATAGTTAGTTTCTGAAACTAACAAATAGAGGTGAGTGATTTGAATCTCTTCCCCGATCCACTGGGAGCGAAACCCAATGTCCTTAAGAAAATAAATCTATCCACAGTTGTTCGTGTACTGATGAAATACCAGCCCATTTCCAGAACCGACATCGCTAAAAAAACAGGGATCAGCAAACCCACTGTCAGTAAGCTGGTCAATCTACTGATGGCCGATGACTATCTGACCGATGCAGGAAAGAAGAAATCAACAAAGGGAAAGCGACAGAGCTTGCTTGCGTTGAATCCTGAAAGGGCAAAAAACATCGTCGTTGATATCGGTTTGAGAAAAACAACCATTTCAATCGTGGATTTTTCTTTCAACATCAATCAAACAAGTAACTTTGACACCATTTCAGACCCGGACAGTTTTATTCGGTTTTTATGCAGCGAAATAAAGAAGATATCGGAGAATATGGCTTTAAAGCCCCAAAAGGTAATCCTCTCAGTCTCGGGTACAGTTGATAAGAATCTCAAAAAAGTCTATGAGGTGCCCTTGTTGAAATGGAAGAATATCCTGTTAGCCGATCTGATAGAACTCGAACTGGACAAAATGGATTTAACCGTTGAAGTCCTGTTGGAAAATGACGCCAACCTCGGGATCATCGCAGAGGTTATGCTGAACCGTGAAATCGATACGCGTAACAAAAACATTGTCTATATCCTGGTCAAGGAAGGCATCGGTCTTGGGTTTTTCATCAACAACGGCTTTTATTACGGGAAAAGCCACTCAGCCGGGGAGTTTGGACACATGGTACTGGATATGAATGCTGCCGAGCGGAGAACCTGGCTTGAGCTTGCCGGTTCTGAAGAGCTTGAAAGATATCAAGCGGAGGGCCGGATGGATGAGTACATTCAAAGATTGGGAACGGGCTTTTTAAACATTGTTAACGGCCTGGATCCCGATCAGTGTGTTTTCAGCGGCGCATGCTGTCAGCACTGGGATGCCATTTATCCGGGTTTGAGAGAGATGGTCAATAAGAAGGCTAAGATCGAACACCCGGAAGGTTTAAAGATCTCATGTTCAGGGTTTGAAAACATTGAATCCCCCCTTCTCGGCGGAGCGGTTATCGGGTTTAAGGATTATATAGAAATGAGCCATCAAACATAAAGTAAAAAAAGCCGGCGATGCCGGTTAATTTTGTGGAGGTGTAAGAAATGAAAAAGCGTATTTTTGTACTGTTGATCTGTGTCTTTTTACTGCTCTCATTTACAGGATTTTCATCGGAAGATAACGAATTGGTCGTCTATCACTGGTGGACAGCCGGAGGCGAAAAGGTATCAATTGATGCCCTGTTTGAGGCATTCTTAGAAGAATATCCGGAATACGAGATTGTTGAAAACCCCGTCGGTGGCGGTGGTGGCGGCATAATGAGGTCACAGATAAAGACTATGATCATGGCCGGTAACCCGCCGGACACATTTCAGATCACCTATGGCAATGGTATGATTCGTTCCTTCGTTAGTGTCCTGCAACCGATTGACGATTACATTCAAGATTTCAACGTGCCTCAGGAAGTCATGGACTGGGGAACAATTGAGGGGAATATGTACGGTGTTCCACTCAATATTATGCAAAACAACTGCCTCTGGTACAACATCGATATCGTTGAAGAGGTTGGTGTTGAGATGCCGATAAAGACACGCGAAGAGCTCTTTCAGGCTTGTGAAAAGATCAAAGAAGCGGGATATGTGCCAATAGCAGTCGGAGCAGGTATGGGCCAGTCTTTCTGGCTCGGTACACTCTTCGAGGCCATCGTCTCCAGCTATCCTGACGGCGGTCAAGTCCTCCGGGATTACTATGCCGGGGATGCCTACCCTTCAGAATGCAGTGTTATCAAAAAGGCCTTAAACGTCATGGCGGATTTGAATAACAAAGGCTTTATCAATTCCGACTTCTCTGCTTTAACCTGGGACCAGGCCGGACAGATGCTGACAGCCGGAAAAGCGGCCTTCTTTGTCATGGGGGATTGGACAAAGGGGTTATTTGATGCCAGTGGTGCAAAGCCCAATGTGGACTATGGCTATCAGAGCTTCCCGGGTTCGGATGGATACTTTGTGGGACATGCCGATTGTTTTGTCCTTCCAAAAGGAATTGAAAGCGAGGTTTCCAAAAAATGGCTCAAATTCCTTACAACGAAAGAGGCTGAGACTGTTTTCTGTCCGCTTAAGGGAGCAACACCCCCAAGACTGGATGCACCGGTGGAAGGCATTTACGATGAAGTATCGATTGAGATAATGGATAAATTCAGGGATGCTGAAGTACTCAAAGTCCTTTCTCAGTTCGGGGCTCCACCTGAATCCTATCTCTCACTCTTTGGGACGGCCTTCAGTGAATTCATGGTTGAATCAGAGGTCAACGAATCAACTTTAGAGAATTTTGACTTGACATACGAAGAGGTTTTTCTGTACTAAGAACCATACTCCCGGGGCTCTTTGAAGCTCCGGGATAGACTTTTTAAAAGACAAAAAAACAGGGTGAGAAAATGAAGAAAAAGATGGAATTACTGTTTTTCCTGCTTCCGGTCATCGTCCTTGTCGCACTCTTTGTTTACGGCTTCATCGGATGGAGCTTCTATACCTCTCAAACCGACTGGAAGGTGATTGGAGAGACTGGAAAATACGTGGGGTTTGAGAATTACAAGATACTCTTTTCAAGAGACAGGACATTCAAAAAGGCCTTATTCAACACGCTTAAATTAAGCGCCATATTCATCGGCTGCACAATACCGCTCGGGCTGATCCTTGCCATACTTCTTGATCTTGACATTGTTGCAAAAAAGGCTTTCAGAATTGTCTTTCTGCTGCCCCTGTCCTTTTCTTTTGTTGCTTCGGCCTCCATGTGGTTCTGGATGTTCTCGCCGGAGATCGGGGTTATCAATTCGTTTTTAAAACTGCTCGGATTGGGCTTTCTGGAACAGCCCTGGATCACCTCAGGGGATCAGTCGGTCTTTTGCATAGCCGTTGCTTATATCTGGCAGTTTTCCGGATTTGCAACATTGGTCTATTATGCCGGTATAAGCGGCGTCTCGGAAGATATAAGAGAGGCGGCCAGAATTGACGGTGCCACCAGATTTCAGGAGTACTGGCGGATCGTTATACCGATGCAAAAACCGGCTACCCTGACGGTCCTGGTAATTCTACTGATGTACTCTTTAAAGGTATTCGATCTCGTCTGGTTGATGACAGGCGGCGGGCCGGGAAAATCCTCGGAGGTCCTCTCAACCTTTATGTACAAGACCACATTCAGCAGAAACTTCTTCGGAAGAGGGGCGGCGATAGGCATCATCATGTTTATCGTTTCGCTGATCATCATCCTGCCTTTCTTTATTCGAAGGGGGGAGAGCGACTATGAATAATCGTATCGGGAGAAACGGAAAATGGTTGACAAAGACAATCATCTATCTTGTTCTCTTTATTGCCGTATTTTTTTATGTCTTCCCAATCTATTCAGCAGTCAACACCTCGTTGAAGACCAATGAAGAATTGAAATACGGTCCTGTAAGGGTGGTCAAGGATATAACATTGGCGAATTACAGCAGCTCATTTGAAAAAATCAGGAGGCCGATGCTCAACACCATCATATTTACGGTATTTGCCACCGCCATATCTTCGATACTGGGAGCCATGTCCGGCTTCGCCTTTTCAAAGATGAGTTTCAAATTCAGTAACATCATCCTGCTCTTTGTGGTGTTGGGATTCTACATTGCCCCCCAATCGATTCTCATTCCGCTGGTTAGATTTATGGGCAATACAGGTTTGTACGACACATACGCAGGCCTGATACTGACACACACGGCATATGGCGTTCCAATCACCACCCTGCTCTTTAAGAATTATTTCGATACTATACCGGATCAGTTGATGGAGAGTGCCAGGATTGACGGATGCAGCAATATCGGTTCCTTTTTTCGGATTGCACTCCCCCTGGCGCTTCCGGGATTTGCCGTTGTGGCTATCTTCCAGTTCACCAACATCTGGAACGAATATCTCTACGGGTTGACCTTGACAAACGGCGTGGAATCAATCCCCCTGACGGTTGCCATAGCCAATCTTAAGGGGACCACAGTGGCCGCATGGAATATGCAGATGGCAGGCCTGCTGATCTCAATTCTACCGGTTTTAATGATGTATCTTTTGTTTATGGAACTGATTGTCAAAGGATTATTAATGGGTTCAGTCAAAGGCTGATATAAAAGGAGGAAAAAAATGGCACAAAAAAATGTACTGTTTGTAGGAGAGACATGGATCGTAACAAAGTTTCACACCAAAGGGTTTGACGTGGTACCCCTTGGGGGTTATGATGATTTTTCTGTTTATTTTAAGAAGGGGATGGAACCGTTTAAAGACGTGAACATCGATCACATTCCCAATCATTTAGTCCTCAGCGCGTATCCGCAGACCATGGAGCACATCTCAAAATACGATGTGGTGATCATCAGTGACTGTGGCCGAAATACGTTGACGATGTATCCGGATATGTTCACGGTACCGATGGGACCGGACAAAGTCCAGCTCACGGCAGATTACGTCAAAAACGGCGGATCACTTGTCATGGTTGGCGGCTATGTCGATTTCCAGGGGTTCCAGGGAAAAGGCAATTATCACGGGAGCGCAATAGAGGACGTATTACCGGTCAACATAATGGACAGGGACGATAGAGTGGAAGGAACACAGGGGGTCAAGCCCGAAGTGGTCGAACCGGATCACGAGATATTGGCAGATATTTCGCCTGATTGGCCTGATTTTCTGGGTTATCAGAAAGTCCACCCCAAAGAGCATGCCCGGGTACTGGCTAAAATAGGCAAGGATAACGATCCGTTCATCATCATCGGTGAATCCGGTAAGGGGCGCTCAATGGCCTTCATGTCCGATCTTTCCCCTCACTGGGGAACCGATTTTGTGAACTGGAAGGATTACGGCAAGTTCTGGTACAACTC
>CAZVWW010000065.1:0-12841 GCA_964631265.1 uncultured Thermotogaceae bacterium | reverse complement strand
GTCATCGACTACATGGAAGAAAATCTCTCCGAAAAACTGACATTGGAAGAACTCGCCGGTGTTGCTAACTTCTCAAAATATCATTTTCACCGGATCTTTTATGCCTTTCTGGGCGAGACCCTTTTCCAGTTTATCCAGCGTTTGAGGCTTCAGAAGAGCAAAGAGTTGATCGCCATCAGAGAGAATGCTTCTCTTACAGAGATTGCTTATGATTGCGGTTTTTCAAGTTCAGCGGCCTTCTCAAGGAGCTTTAAGAAAAGATATGATATGACCCCGTCTCAATGGAAAAAGGAGGTGCAATCACTTAACAATCAGGATCAAGCTGATAGCAATTTGAATCAAGCGGAGTGCAAGGAGTGGAAAGAAAAAATCCCCCGGACTCTCTATAATCATGACATCTTGAGAAACCGGAGGAGGATTTTTATGAACAAGAGCAATGTAGAAGTGAAGGCACTGGAAGAGATGACGGTGGCTTATGTACGGTATATGGGACCTTACGCGGGTAACGAGAAACTCTTCGAAACCCTTTTCGGGAAGCTTTATTCATGGGCCGCACCGAGAGGCCTGGATAAGCGTCCGGAAGCGAAGAACCTCATCATATACCATGATAACCCCGAAATAACGGAAGAAGAAAAACTTAGAGTCAGCGTCTGCCTGACAGTACCTGAGGATACAGAAGTGAACGGCGAGATCGGCAAGATGGAAATCCCCGGAGGCTTGTATGCAATGGCAAGCTTCAATCTTTCAGCTGATGAATACGGAGAGGCCTGGAACTGGACGTTCGGACAGTGGCTTCCCTCAAGTGGTTATCTCCCCGACGAAAGACCGTGTTTTGAACTCTATCCGGAAAACGAAGCTCAGGAAGAGGGAAAACAGCTGGTCAATATATGTATCCCGGTTAAATCCATGTGATCTTCTGATTTCTTTTCATCCTCTGTATATGATTGAAAAAACAGACAGGGGTGGCTGTTTGATTCTTTTTCGCTCCAGGCCGGGGGACCTGGAGCGAGGCTTTTGTGAGTGTTATGAGTTATTCAGCAACCCCTAATCTGTTTTCCATTTCTCCTTTTCTGTTTCGTTATCATTGACTCATCTTTCCCGAAGCCTGTCCTATCGGGAAAACCGTCGGATAACAAAAAACGAGGCTGTCAACATCACCCCCGACACAACCGCAAGCGCTCCGAAGGCGAAATAAAAAGACCTGATCTCCGCCAGCCATCCAAAAACGGGAAAGACAGCGATCATCATCAAACTGAAGAGCATGCTTTCAATGGAGATAATCGTGGCGCGTTGTTTCGAGGGGATGTGCTTGTTTAAAAAGCTGTTAAACGAGACATACATGCCCGATTCCCCGGCCATGGTCATCACCAGAAACAGCATAGCTGCAACATTACTGGTTCCGTTCAGACTCAAAAAGGCCAGACCGAAAACACCTCCGAAGATGACAATGGAAAAGATCAGAAAGGGATATCTGAAGACACTGCCCTTGATCCTTTTTTTGACAAAACGTTCTACCCTGCCAACATTGACAGAAACAAAAGCGGCAACAGCTGATCCTAATGCAAGAAAGAGGCCAATTGTGGAGATCTCAACCCCCGTGCTCCTCCAATAATTCTGAATATAATAGAAAATGAGGGTTGAAAAGGCAGAGAGTGTTGTGGTGAAGAGGGTTAAGAAAGCAACTTCCTTCTTTGAAAAGAGCGTTTTAAAACTCTCACCGGTATGAATTGCGAAATTGACAAAAGATCGTTCGGCATGCTTATCTCGCTCTATTTCCGGCTCATGAAAAGACAGCGACATTAATAAAGCCCCGATACAGATGACAATAGAGCTGATGAAGACCAGTGTGAAGCTCTTTTGCCCCAGAAAACCGCCGATATAGAGTGAAAAGATCGACGCGATGTTGAATATCGCTTCGTTTTTACCGAGCACCTTTGTGAACCCCTTCTCTCTGTTAAGAGACTTCATTGAATCGAAGACCAGGGCCTCGCCCGCTCCTGACTCAAGATTATACGACAACGCCGTAAAGAAAAACGAGAGCGCAAAGAGCCAGAATGTATGCGAGTTCATCATGATGAGAAGGGCAACGAGTCCGGAGACCCGCCCCGCCATCCGGCTCGCCTTTCTGCCGATCAAATCCGCTATAGCACCGGTGGGGACTTCCATTATCAGTGAAGTGATGTGGAACATCCCCTCAAGCATTCCGATTTGAAAGAGAGACATCCCTTTAAAGGCAAGATACAGCATCCAGAGTCCCCTTGTGAAATCCACATTGGTGATGAAATTGAAGATATAGTTCTTTTTGATATTCCTTTCAAGTTTTTTCTCAATCGTTGTCATGTCATTCCTCCATAAAAAAACCACGGCATCATAACGCTCATGCCGTGGTTTAATGTTTATATCGTTTTATTATAAACTAATATTTACACCAAAATAGACGGCATTATCCCACATGCGTTTACCGTGTTTCCTGCGATGACATGTCCGAAAACAACAGTGATCGTCATGATGGAATAAGCCTCCTCTGCTTTTGATGACCTTATATTAGCATATTGAAACGCCCATGTCAATTCTTGAGAAGATAATGCCTGATGGTCTTGACCAACTCTCCTGAATCAAGGGGTTTGGTCAGATAATCATCGAGCCCGATACTGAGCCCCTCACGTATCTTTTCTTCTCTTGCTTCTGCTGACAGCCCCACAATGGGGGTTCTTCTTCCGAAATCTTTCTCCTGTGCTCTTATCATCTTGGTTGCCTCAAACCCGTCGAGTTTTGGCATCCTGATATCCATGAAGATCATATCCGGCAGCAATGTCTTGAACTTCTCGATGGCCTCCACACCGTCAATGGCTTCTATGATATCGAAATCAGGGAAGTTGTCCGTCGCAATGATCTTGATCAATTTCAGGTTGATCGGGTTGTCCTCAGCGACCATGATCTTCTTCGCGAATTGCTTTCCCCGCTCTTGAATTTCCCTCTCTCTGAGTTTTGAGCTGTCCTCTTCAACGCTCTCATCAAGTACTTCAAGGTTCAGAATAAAACTGAATGTACAACCCTCTCCTTCAGCACTCTCAAGGTGGAGTTCGCTGCCCTTCAGTTTCAGGATCTTGGAGACAATGGCGAGCCCGATCCCCGTTCCATTGTATTGCCGGGTTAACGACGAATCGACCTGTGTGAAGGAGTTCATGATTCGATTCTGATCTTTTTGGGCGATACCGATCCCGGTATCCTCTACTATGAATTTGACACCGGTGTTAGAGGAATGGTCAACCTTTTCTGCTTTCAATTTGACGCTCCCGGACTCTGTAAATTTAACCGCGTTCTCCAGGAGGTGGCGGATTATCTGTTTCAGTTTATGCCCGTCAGCTTGAACCTTCCGGGGAACACCCGGGCCGATGAGCAGGCCGGTTTTCAGATTCTTCTTGATCGCTTCCTGGTCGATTGAGAGAATCTCCTCTCTGAGCAGTTCGTGAAGGTTGACCGGTTCTCTCTCAAGGTGCATGATTCCCTTGTGGATCTTCGAGAAATCCAGGATATCATCCACTATCTGCAGGAGATTTTCACTTGATTGCTGGATGTAATTCAGATATTCTGCCTGATTCGTCTGCAGATGAGTTCCACCGAGCATCTGTGAAAACCCGATGATACCGTTCAAAGGGGTGCGGAGCTCGTGGCTCATATTGTTGATGAATTCAGCCTTCACCTGATTGGCAATCAACGCCTCATGGCTGGCTTTTTTTAAGTCATTCTCCGTCTTTTTCTTCTCCCCGATATCGATAAAAGACTCAACGATGCCAAAAAAAGAGCCGTCTTCTTCTTCAAATCTGGTGGTCATCTGCTGAACATAGACAAACCCGCCCGTATCTGTTTGTTTTTTGACTTCATAACTCATTTTCTGATTTGAATGCTCCAGGACTTTCATCGGACACTTTTCTGTTCCGCAGAGTTCTGAAAAGAAGGTGTCATAACACTTATGACCGATGATTTCTGCTTTTTCCTTTTTCATCATGTTCAACAGGGTATCGTTGATATCCACAATGGTATAGTCTTTGTTGATCAGCCGCATCCCCGCCGCCGTTGTGTTGAATATCTTTTCAAACCGGCTCTTCTCTCTCTTGATTTGCCGGCTCAACTGATACTCTCTTGTCATGTTCCGGGCAATCTCGAGAAAACTCTTTAATCTGCCGTTCTCATCTTTGACGGGGATGCAGACGTTGCTCCAGTACGATTCTCCTTCGATACCGTTTACCGTTTGATGGTGCACCAGAGAACGCTCGACCCCGCCGGAGGCAATCGCTTTCTCGCAGGGACAGTTTGTGCAAACAACATCACTGTTCAAAAAGGCTTCATAACATCTTTTGCCAACAGCATCCGGTTTCATGTCAAGGGCCGTTTGATTCGCCCAGATGATGATGTGGTCTCTGTTTGTCTGGATAATCATATCCGTGATGCTGTTCAGGATTGTTCTGTAATCCGGGGGTGTATTTGCTTGATGATTCACAGTCGCACCTCACTTCGGGGAACGCAGTTATTGGTCACGAGCCACTGCTTTCTTAAAGGCCTGTATCAGCTCTTTTTTCAGAAAAGGTTTTTTGATGTATTCATCCATCCCTGTGTCTATGGCTGTTTGAATATCATCTCTGAAAACGGCCGCAGAATAGCCAATGATTCGGGGCTGGTCTTTCCCGCTTTTCTTTTCTCTGATCCGTTTTGTAACCTCCAGACCGTTCATGACCGGCATCTGCACATCCATCAGGATGGCATCCGGTTTGTGTTTTTCATACAGCGACAGGGTCATTTTCCCATCCGTTGCCTTATAGATTGTCACATCGGGAAATGTCTCTTTGATCAGCATCTCCGCCAGCATCAGCGATACCTCATCATCGTCGGCAATTAAGACTGAATTTAACTCTTTGGCCTCATTTGTGGCACCCTCTTTTTGCTCTTTGATCTTCTCAACCTCCAACTCAAAACTGAATTCACTTCCCGCTCCCGGGGAGCTCCGGAGTTCGAGGCGACTATCCATCAATTGAAGGATATTGTTTGATATAAACAGCCCCAGTCCGGAACCTTCAATGGGGCCGGAGGCATTTGAGCCACCCTTTTCGAAAGCCTTGAAGATCCTCTCCTGCTTCTCTTGTTGAATCCCAATCCCTGTATCTGAGACTGAAAAACGAAGACGAAGTGTTTTTTCATCTTCTCCGCGCTTCTCCACCTTTAGTACTATATTTCCTGCATCGGTAAACTTGTTGGCATTGGTGAGCAGGTTGATCAAGACCTGGCTGATCCTCAGGGGATCAGCGCGCACCATTTGAGGAATATCATCATCGATTTCATATGTCAGCCGGTTATCTTTCTCGTTCACAGAAGGATTAACAATCTCAACTGTCTGTTTGACCAAATGACTTATGCGTGTATCGACCAGCCCAATCTCGAGCTTGCCCGACTCCATCCTTGAAAGGAGTAGTGAATCGTCAACGATTTTCAGGAGGTCTCTTCCGGATCGAACGATTGTGTTCACAAAGTCCACTTTTTCACTGTCCAGATCTATATTTTTCAACACTTTGGAAAGACTGATGATACCGTTCAGCTGATTCTTGATCTCATGGCTCATATTGGCCAGCAACAACGACTTTTCTCCGGCCAGTTTCTCCGCCTTGTTCTTGGCCTCTCTTAATTCTGTCACATCCAACCCGTATTCAATGGCACCTATTGTCTTCCCGTTTTCGTCTTTCATGGGGTAGAGAAAGATCTTCAGTGCTCTGCCGGTCAGAATCTCCCGGGGATCGTCAGGCGTGGTGGTTTCAACGATTCTTTCACCAGACTTGATAACCCGGTCAATCTTGCACCAGGGGCAGGGGGTCTCTCTCTTTTGAAAGACCCTGTAACATTTTTGTCCGATTAAATCTTCGGGGGAATCACCTTCCATCAAATCCATTTTGATCCGGTTGTTATTTAGTGCCAGGAGGTTGTAACCGGTATCCATGACATTCAATGTACCGGGCATGGTGTTGACGATGGATCGGAAGAGGGTTCGGCCTTCCTCCAGTTGCAACTCGAGTCTCTTTTCTTTTGTCAAGTCTCTGCCATGTGATATGCACCCGATCACTTCACCCTCCGTCGAATAATGGGGATAGTATTGCATCGCCATGAACTTCTCTTCCCCGCCGGGAAATTCCACCCACGCCTCATAGCCCACAGTCTGACCAGAAAAACAACGGTCCAGATTGGGTTTTATCACGTTATCAAAAAGAGCCGGTTTGAAAAAATGATCGACCCGTTTTCCAACAATCCGGTCTCTGCTGGTCTGATAAAAATCGGAATAGGCCACGTTGACAAGTTTGTAACAGTATTCTTTATCAACAACGGCCATTGGATCGTTCACCGACGAGATGATCTCACGATACAGTCTCAAATTTTGTTCCCTTGCCTTTCGCTCTGAGATATCCCTCGCAATGGCAACGATCTTTTGCCCTTCTGCATCTTCTATCAGCCTGGCGTTTACTTCCACGGGAACTGTTTCCCCGTTCTTCCCTGTGTGTTTCATCTCAAACCGGATCTTTTTCTTATGAAGCAGTTGATCCATGAGGCCCGGAACTCTCTTGCTGGCATCAAACGCATCGATCTCCCCGGGGGTCATCTTTAAGAACTCTTCGCGGGAATATCCCAGCATCTCGCACGCCACATCGTTAACGTCATAGAATCTACCGTATGACCCGTCTTCTTTCACTCTGATGAAATAGATCGCATCGTTGGAGTTGTTGAAAATGGTCCGGTACTTTTCCAGATTGTCCATATGAGAAGCCCTCCCCAGTCGCTCAATCAAAAACCATTAACGGACTGTTCTTTTCTATTCACCTTATCATACCATTTTTTCTTTCTCATAATACTATAAATGGATTCCAGATGTCAATTATTATGTTTCTCTTTCATGACCTGTCTCCCTGGTTTTTTTATTCCCACCTCACAAGGCCAGGGGACCTGAAGCGAGCCCTAAGGGGGTGTTTCGAGTTATTCAGCAGGGCCTGCTATGCCCGCTTTCCCGCATCAAAGACTTAGATAAGTTTGTGATGAAGAAAAAAATGGGTGTATAATGGGAGCAGGATGAATAGTTGAGCATCTAACAAAAACAGTAAATTTAGAAAGGATTTTGGTCAGAAATATGGCAAACCTTCACAGAATCCAATGGCTTCACAGGATGTTGCTGGAATCGAAGTATCCGAACTGCCGGAACGTGGCAGAATACTTTGAGATATCACGCCGGCAGGCGATGCGGGATATCGAGTATCTCAAGTACTCGTTAAATGCTCCGGTTGAATACTCCCCGAAACACAGGGGCTACTATTACACGGAAGCGGATTTCACCCTTCCGGGCTTTTTCCTCGGCCGGGATGAAAAACAGCGGCTGGGTTATCTGGCACAGCAGTACATGAGGATTCCCAGCAACTCGACCCGGGAGCTTTCAAAACTCTTCTCGAAAATCACAGGCGAAGGAGTCGGAGAAAAACCCTATAAACCGCTTACCTATTCCGACTATGAGGATCTTATCAGCAAGGCAGCCGCTTATCAAAAGAAAATCACCGTTGTTTATAACAAACAAGGCGAGAAGAACAAACGGATCGTGCATCCGTATAAGATCCTCCTCAGAAACGGGCGATCCTATCTCTTCGCCTTTTGTGAAAAGAGACGGGATTTCCGTACTTTCAGGATCGACAGGATTGAGACGCTAAGTGTTTTACCACAGGAATATACCTTCCATCCGGATTTCAAGGCATATTACGATTTGATACGCCTCTTCCCCGCTTTTCATCAGAAATACACGGCAAGGATCTGGTTTGCTTACAAACCGAGAATCTCCCGGTTCATCTCCCCGGTCTGGGACAAGGAGCACAACATCCTCAGCTTTGAATTTCTCTCTTCGGAGACATTTGTCGTCAAGCTGCTCAATCTGGATCTGCCATACAAGATCCTCTCCCCGAATTGGCTAAAGGTAAAATTAAAGAAAAGAATGAAGTATTTTCTCGAGAATCTTTGATGTGACATTTTATGTCCTACCTCCGGGTTTATACTCAGATACACTCAAAAAACAGGAGGTTTTCTAATGAAAAAGGGAGAAAAAGTATCACTCGGAATGACATGGATGAGTTATCTGGGATCGATCCACGGAGCTTTAAAGGCAGCCGGAATGTGGGACGGTGAGGTTCACGAATTGATGGGCCTGACCGGTATGGGGTTTCACTTTATCACAAACAGGACGCTCGATGCTTCCGGACCCACCGTTTATAACTGGCTTGAAGAGCACTTTGAAATGTTGGACAGGATCGGTGTCTACTCAGAGCAGATCCTCGTCTTCAAAAAAGAGGATGTCAACACCTTTGATATTGCAAAAAAGAACAATATCAAACGAATTGTAACCTCCCTGGATAATGGCATCCCCGTTGTGACATGGGGGGTAACCCCTATCCCTGAATTCGGTATCATCTCCGGCTATGACGACAAGGAAAGGATCTTCTTCGTTGAGGACTGCATGCCCGAAGAGCCCGATCCGCTGATGTACGATAATCTCGGCCTTTGCAATGTGCCGATCCTCTATCTCAACTACCTGGTTGAAAAGGGGCCATACGATTACGACCAATCGGTCCGCAGCAGTTTACGATTCGGGATCAACCACTGGAACAGCCGTTATCCGACGGAGACTGATTATGAGACGGGTAAACGGGCGTATGATCTGATCATCAGGGGCCTTGAGGCCGGGCGATTTGATCCGTTCGGACTCTCTTATCTGATGAATGTCTATGCCGATCTCAAAGAGAACATGAGAAGATTCTTCTCAGATCTTGCCGAACGAAAGGGTTTTGAATTCATCAAGACCGTAACAGATGATTATGCTGAACTGAGTGATCTCTTCCAGTCAACCGCAAAACTGCTTCCTTTCAGTGGTCCGGGGGGAGAACACCATATCGATTCAGCTGCCATTCAAGAGATTATGAAAAAGATGAAAGCGGCAAAACAACTCGAAGATGGTATCATGGGAAGGATCGCAGAAGCCCTGGATTAATCCGGGAAAGCAACCATTGGCCCTGGTGGAGAATGAGAAGTCACGCGAGATAACCAAAAAGACAAACGGGATGGTTTATTGCTCAGAATGGTATAATGCAACTGAGTAATAACATCCTCTGAAACGGGACTGATTGAGAGGAAACCGTTGGTTTTAATTTTCTGAGTTGGAGTGACACTTCATGTATAAAAAGCTATTCACCAAAAAAATGGGCCTGTTGTATGCCGCTCTTTTCGAAGCCGTTTTTATCTGGTGGCTTCTGTTCAGATTCCTTCTGGACGGTTTTAGCCTGCAGACATTGCTCACAGCCATACCGGGCGGCATCATGATTTTTCTGCTCCCCATCGTCTATGAATCCTATTTATTTGATAAGTTCAGGACAAGAAAATCCCGTCTTCTGGTGAAAATGCTCTCCTATGTTGTTGTCCCTTTCACAATGCTCTTTCTTTACGAAATCCTTTTTACGCAGTTGTCAACACGGAATCTTTTACTCTCCTTCTTTGTAATGGTGTTCTTTTTATACATCAACCAGTATGCGGCTTTTGTGAACACCACGCTCGGAAGCAGAGCGTTGATGCGTTTTTATACGGGCCGATACATTCAACCTGTGGAAGAGGAAAAAGCAGTGATGTTTCTTGATCTCAACGCTTCAACCTCTATCGCTGAAAAACTGGGGCACAAGCGATTCCTTCTGCTTTTGAATGACTTTTTTCGGGATATCTGCGAATTTGTTTTGGAACACAATGGGGAGATATACAAATACGTCGGAGATGAAATCATCATTCTGTGGGAAGCCACCGATATTCAAAAAGGCGAACCTTTTCTGGCATTCAACGACATGAAAAACAGAATCGGCCAAAGAAAGGGCTATTATCAGGAGCAGTACGGCGTTGACGTTGACTTCACAGCGGGACTTCATCTTGGAACCGTTTATGCGGGAGAGGTGGGAAGCTTCAGAAAAGAGATCGCCTTCATCGGCGATACGGTAAATACCGCTTCACGCCTGGAGAGGGAATGTAAACGGTTCAACTGCCGGCTCATCTACACCGGGGGGATAAAAAGTGCGGCAACAAACGTTGTCACTGCTGAGAGACTCGGCAGGATTCGATTAAGGGGAAAAGTGTCGGAAACGGAGATTTACGGGGTCCATTAAGGCACCCTTTACTGAGAAAAAGAACGGTAAACATGTTATGATATGGACGGTTAACTAATCTCAAACAAGGCGGGTTGAGAAGATGAGGCATTTTGCGTTACGAAAAGGAAATTACCTCACGCTTGAGGATTCGAACAAAGAGCTGGACAGATTCTATATTGTGGAAAGCGGAGCGCTGGTACTCGAATCGCGGGAGCCTTTTGTTGAGGAGCTTGAGGATATCTCCGAACCGTTCTTTTCGTTCAGGAGGCAGAAAAGAGAACTCCGGCGGGGAGACTTTTTCGGACTGATGTCCCCCGTGATGGGCTTTAAGCGGTTCGAATCCGTATGGGCTGCCCGTGATTCAAAGATCCTTTCCGTCAGCCGTAGTGCCCTCAGCGACTTCATCAAACAACAGAAAGAATATGCCAAATATATCCTCAAGGAGCTCTTCGATAGACTGAGGTACTACAACGCCTATATCTCAAAAAAGAAAGAGGATACCAAAGGACCGGAGCGGGTCTTCATCATCGGGCAATATCTCTACGGGAGAAACAAACTTCCACAGGCTTTATACGCCTTTGAAACGCTTTGCCGGCTCTTCCCCGACAGCGATTATGCAAAAAAGGGCTGGAAGTATATCAGCCGGCTCAATCAGAAAATTGTTGATCAGTTTTATCTGGGTTTTCAGAAAAACGAGCCGGAACAATACACCAAAAACGGCATGGCGTTCCACCGATATGCCAAAGACCAGTTCATCTTCTGTGAGGAAGAGATGGGGGATGAACTCTATCTCATAAAAGAGGGAAAGGTGGCCATCAAGAAATACACCCCCGAGGACGACATCACACTGGATATCCTCGGGGAAGGCGAGATCTTCGGAGAGATGGCCGTACTGGGCCAAAATAAAAAGGCTGATTCCGATAACCGCTCGAACAGACGATCGGCAAGCGCTGTCACACTTGAAGAAACAACCCTGGTCGGTATCTCCAAAGAGAAGATTGACAAGATCTTCGAACTGGATCAGTTCAACATCTTCGTGGACCGGATCATGAAAACCCTGCTGAAGCGGATATGGCATACAAAACTTATCTTGATGGCTAAATCACTGTCCGACTCCCTGGACAAGTTGTCCTTCGTCCTCTTTGCGGAAATCTCTAAGGAATACGGGGATCGAATCGATATTATCGGTTCAAAACTGAAAGAACCATTTGAATTCAAGTTCGATATCGACGGTTTACTGCAGAGTGCCGATATCATGAAGTTCGTTCCGAATGACATGGAACTCCCTGAACCGTTCAGTCTCAACGATCTGATGAAAAAGTTTTCGCTCAGGACAGGCTACGGTGCAACGCTGATAAAAAACAGGAAAATCTTCTCATTCAAGAACGAGCGTTTAATCTGCAATGAGCCCGAAACCATCTACAAAGTATGGAAAAAAGTCTACCGGAAAGCCGTTTTAGAGGAATAAAACTCACGCCCCATCCCCGTTTGCCGTCTCTCAGGTCTTATAAATCTTCAGCCAGTCATAACCTTCCGTATAATCCCACCAGAAACACTGTTGACTGGCAAGGTGTCTTTACATTATAATGAGGGCAAACGAAGACATCTCATCTTGGTTTATAAGGATGAGTGTTGTAGAATGAAAAGGGGGATCAGATGAGAAAGATTGTTGTTGAAGATTATAATCCACAATGGGCGAAGGATTTCAAAGCCCTTGAAGAGGTTTTTTCAAAGCATCTCGAGGGTATCAAATGCGATATCGAACATGTGGGAAGCACGGCAGTTGAAGGGCTGGCGGCAAAGCCGATCATTGATATCGACATCGTTGTCTACAATCGTGAGGATGTAACAGAAGTCATCAAAAGGCTGGAGACCATCGGATACAAACATATGGGACAGATGGGGATAAAGGGAAGAGAAGCCTTCAAACCGGTATCGGAGAAGGTCCCCTTCACAGCAGAAAAAAGATGTTTCAGAGAACACCATCTGTACTGTATTCCGGCAGGCGAGGAGAGCCTGGAAAATCACCTCCGGCTCCGTGACTTTCTGAGAGAACATCCGGAAGCTGTTGAAGAGTACAGCACGGTTAAAAAGCACCTGGCGGAAAAATATCCGAATGACATTGATGCCTACATCGAAGAGAAAACCGTAACGATTGTCAGTATCCTTGAGAAAGCGGGTATGGAAAGCCGAAAACTCAATGACATAGAAGGACAGAACAAGAAGGACGGCGATGGTTCACGATAGTTAGAAACCTTCATTAGTTTACGCCTGCAATGAAAGCGGCTCATGGCCTTTGCAAGGATGTTCGAGCTGTTCTTGTCGGTGTAGAACCGTGTGGAATCTTCGAGGATCTGACCTTTTTCAACCCTTCTTCAAAAAGCGCCATCCCCGGTCCCTTCCGTGCAGAATGTTCGCATCGGTATCATCTCTTTTCTTTTACTGCTTTGATTATATCATGGGAGGAAGCGTTCAACAGCCCTGACCCTGTCATGAATCGGGCTTGTGTCTTTTCCTCTTCTTCGAAGGCGGCGTTCGCTTCACGGGAACAATCCAGATATGCTCGGTCTTGTCTCCGACCTTCTCCCGCGAGTACACTTCCGCTTCGTGGTATTCGGAGAAGAAGATGAGCCATCCCTCGTCCTCTC
>CAZVWW010000064.1:7552-13009 GCA_964631265.1 uncultured Thermotogaceae bacterium | reverse complement strand
CGACTTTCCCGGGATAGAACGCTCCGGAGAAGTAGGTAAACACCCCGGGGGGGGGGTTGGCGCGAGGATTTGGAAGCAAAGAGGGCGGCGCGAGGAAAAAGGAGAGGATTGATCAATACTCTCTGTTCAGATCGACTTCGTTCTCAAGTGTTCCGTTGTCGAGATAAGCTCTCAATCTCGAAACCGTTGTGTCAACCCAGAGGCCGAGGCCTTCCTTCGCGTCTGAGGCTGTGTGCGGGGAGATCACGACATTCCCGAGCATGTGAAAGGGGAAAGTGGAGGGGAAACGGACAGATTCCTCTTTGGGATACTGATACCATACATCGATCGCCGCCCCCTTTATCATCCCGTTCTTGAGCGCATTGTAAAAGGGGGCTTCCTCAACGATCCGGCCTCTCCCAACGTTGACAACGTATTTGTTTTCCAGAAGGTGCATATTCTCTATATTGAAGAGGTTTTCGGTCGCCTTTGTCAAGGGGAGGGTTATATAGACAATCTCAGCCGAATCGAGGGCCTCTTCAAGATTGCTTGTGATTCGGTTCACATCGTCAGGGGTCCGGTCGGGAACACGTCGTTTGTAGCCGGTGATGTCGCAGCGGAAGGGACACAGGAGCTTTGCGAGTTCTCTTCCTATTGAGCCGTACCCGAGGATGGTGCATTTCTTCTCAAAAAGAGAATCCCAGTTTTGATTCTCCGGGGACTTTGAGAGAAAACCACCCCATATCCCCTTTGATAGTAGATTGTGAAAATGAGTGGTCCGGCCCAGGAGATCCAGCGTGAGCCCGAGGGCTTTCTCCGCCACAAAGGAGGCATTCCAATGTGTGTTTGAGACTCTTATACCGTTTTCTCTGCAGTAATGCAGCGGAAGGGCGTTAACCCCGACAAACGGCACAAAAAGCACCTTCAGTCTTTCCGCTTTCTCTGCCTCCGCCTCTTTAAGGACCATCACCACGAGGATGTCAGATTGCCCGATGATGGTTGCCTTTTCTGTTTCCTCCGGAGACAAGAAGGTGTGTTGAGGATAATCCCTTCTCAGTTGTTCAATCTCGTGTATCCATTTTTGATCCATCTTCCTGATGAGAAAACCAACCGTCATTGTCTGCATCAACTCCTAATCATCCAAATTTAAAACTATTATACATCAGACCGCCATGGTTCCTGAATTCATCTCCAGCAATTGACCGGCCGCTTTGTCGACCAGTATCCGGCAGTCCGGGTGCAGCTGCAGAACAGAGGCCGGAAAGTCAGGGGTTATCGGTCCGTAGAGCGTCTTCCTGATGGCCTCACATTTCTTCTCACCGGTGGCAAGCAACAGGATACGTTTTGAACGCATAATGGTCTTAATCCCCATCGTCATGGAGTATTCGGGGACTTCCTCGAGGGAATCAAAAAAACGGGCGTTGGCCTCCCTTGTCTCCCGATGCAGTTTCACAACGTGTGTTCTGCTTTCAAACGGGTTTCCCGGTTCATTAAAGCCGATATGCCCGTTTCGCCCGATGCCCAGTATCTGCAGATCGATCCCCCCGGCCTTTTGGATCTTCTGCTCATACCCCTCGCAGGCTGCTTTCTTTTCCTCACCGGATGCATGTGGTAAATGAATGTTTTCAGCCCGCAGATTCACGCAATCGAAGAGATGGGTCGCCATGAAATGATGATAACTCTGCTCATGTTCCGGGGAGAGACCAATGTACTCATCAAGATTAAAGGTGGTGGCTTGTGAAAGGTCGAGCTCACCCCTTTGATAATCATCACATATCCTCTTGTACATCCCCACAGGGGAGGAACCCGTCGGGAGTCCCAAAACGATTGCCGGATTGCTGTTGACCGCCTCCTTCAAGATCTCTGCTGCTCTGTCGCTCATTTTTTCATATGTATCCAGTATTTCCACTATCATCTGATCACCTCGTTTGTCATAACATTTGGTTTTTTTCTCCATCTCTATTCTATCAGATAATTACTTACATAGTGAAAATAATTAACCCTTCTCGTTCGTAAAAATATCCTTACCATAAGATTGTGCTGAAATAAAACAACCTATCATAGACATCGCTCAGCGCTTTCATTATTCATCCACAAGACACCTACATCACAGTTATTACAGTATGTTACTTGATTCATACTATTAATTATGATATAATGTATTGAAAGTGAATCAAGCTTCAGCTTTAATGAAATCGCTCCTTTTCCCCTTCAGTCGATGAAGGGGTTTTTTTGTTATAATAGGATGTTCTTTCCAAAAAACACCCCTGGCAACAGAAAGGGTTTGTGATGGACAAAAGGAGAATGGGACATGAAGCTTTTGAGGGGAAGATTTAAGAAAAGCTGTCTTTTTCTACTGATAGTGGTAACAGCCTTTATCATAGTTACCCTGTTTTTGAACCTTTCCAGGAACGAGATAGCGGATTTAAAGAGAGACAAGATAGAGAATCTGAAAAGCCGTTACCGGGCCTTGCTGGTTTCCTATGAAAACTTTGCCCGGTTTGTCTATGACAGAGAGATCAACCGCGAATGGGTGAAACGCAAACTGGCCGAGGCCTGGCAAAACCCTGAAAAGAGGAACACAATCCGCCTCTTTACACAGGAATCTTTTTCGGATTTGTACAGTCTCCTGAAGCGCTACCATTTCAGACAACTGCACTTTCATCTCCCGGACAACCGGAGTTTTTTAAGAATGCACCGGCCGGAAAAATTCGGCGATGACCTCACAGGTATCCGCCCCTCCCTTACAATGGCGCGAGAAAGCGAATCGTTTGTCAAGGGTTTCGAAGAGGGGCGGATTGTGAACGGCTATCGCATGGTCTTTCCACTGACAATGGAGGAGGCGATCATTGGAACGGTCGAAGTGAGCATCTCGTTCGACACGATCTGTCAGGACCTGACCAAAGAGTTCAACGAGCCATTTCATTTTATCCTGAGGAAAGATGTCACGGAGCAGAAGCTCTTCGAGGAGGAGCGGGGGAATTACCTCCCTTGCAGGATTCTCGAAGATTTCGTTTATGATAAAGCAACCTATGAGAGCGTGAATCGGCTTGAGGAAAGTGCCAGCGTTCCTGTAGAGTCGATCAACGATCGTATCGAGGCCGAATTGAGGAACAAAAACCAATATCTCGAGAGTTTCGTGATCGACACGGTTGTTAACGGACAAGGCTACACCATCTCCTTTTTAAGTATTGAAAACACCCTTGACGAAAAGATAGGCTATCTGATCTCCTATGAGGAGGACACCCAGATCAATAATGCCGTTCAGGAGAATATCCTAATAACGGTAAGCCTCCTTGCGATATTTACCCTCCTGAGTTTTCTTATCTATTTCATGTATCGCTCAAGGGAAAATGCCCTTCTTGCCAACAAGGCCAAGAGTGAGTTTCTGGCCAACATGAGCCACGAGATCAGAACGCCGATGAACGGGATACTGGCCACACTGGACCTCATGGAAGCAAAAATGAAAACGACCGATCTGGTCGAATACGCCAGGACCATCCGGGTATCGGCCGAATCGCTGCTGCAGATCATCAACGATATCCTCGATCTATCAAAGATAGAGGCCGGCAGACTCGCCTTTGAAACGATTCCCTTTGATCTGCATCGCGTGCTGAAGGATGTCACCAACTTGATCTTTGCCAGTGCTAGCAAAAAGGGACTAAAGGGGAAACTAACGATCAAAGAGACTCTCCCCCGCTTCATCAAAGGCGACCCGCTACGCCTGCGTCAGATCCTCTTGAACCTGTTGAGCAATTCACTGAAATTCACCCGGGAGGGATCGATCGAAGTTGAAGCCGAGTTGATAGAGGGCGATGAAAAAACAGTGAAACTGGGGTTCAGAGTCCTGGATACCGGTGTCGGCATAAAAGAGAAGCATCAGAAAGAACTCTTTCAAGAGTTTACCCAGGCGGATACCTCTATCAGCCGAAAGTTCGGGGGAACCGGTCTCGGACTTGCCATATCGAAGCGGCTGGTCGAGATGATGAACGGAAAGATCGGCTTCGAAAGCGTTTATGGACGGGGAACCACCTTCCTCTTCAGTGCCGTTTTTGAACGGGCGGGCGAAACCGAAATAGAAGAGTTGAAGAGAACGGAAACGAAGCTGTTATCCCCGGGTTCAGAACTCCCAAACGGGCTCAGTGTCCTGATGGCGGAGGATAACACAATCAATCAGATGGTGGGAAAAGAGATCGTTGAAAGATTCGGCTGGCAATGTGATGTAGCCACCAATGGAAAAGAGGCGCTGGATAGGGCGTTGAAAAACGACTACGACCTCATCCTGATGGATGTGATGATGCCGGAGATGGACGGACTTGAAGCAACAAAAGCGATTAAAGAAAAACGGGATATTCCGATCATTGCATTGAGTGCCAGTGTCCTCGAAGAAGATAAGAAAACCTGCTTTAAGGCCGGTATGGATGGATTTGTTTCAAAACCCATCAGAACGCAGGACCTTCTGAAGGTGATCAAAGGAGTCCTCCCCACACCGGCTGACAGCAATGCAGAAACCAAAAACATCCCGGAAAGACCCGCCCGTGAAAATGGCAATGAACCCGACAACTACCCGGTTGATATAGAAGAGATCAAAAAACACTTTGACGATGTTGATTTTGTCTTCAAAGAGATTGTTCCCGTCTATCGGGAGGAAGTAAAGAACTATCTCAACCGGATGGAGAAAGGCTTGGCATCAGGCGACGATGATGTTGTCTTAAACAGTGCCCACAGCCTGAAATCAAGCTGCCTGTATCTCGGGGCCGTTGTATTGTCGGCAAAATCAAGAGAACTGGAGAAAGCCGTTCGAAAAGAGGAAGGGACGGAGAGAAAGAAGCAGCTTTTTCACGAATTGAAGGGGATGGCAGAGGATGTTGAGCGTTATTTTAAGGAGCGGGGAAAAGAAACATAAGGACATGAGCCGGGGGACTCATGACGGGTTAACGGCTGCACCCCAGGGGAGATGCAGCCAGAAAAAGAGAAGCCTTATTTCCTCTCGCCCTCTCTCTCCCCTTTTTCCTCCCGCCGACCTCCTTGCTTCCAAATCCTCGCGCCACCTCCCCCGGGGTGGCGCGAAAATCCCGAAAACACCTCCCCTGGGGTGTTTACCTTTTTCTCCGGAGCGTCCTGTTTCTTGGCGCGGTGATCCATTTTCCTCGCACCAACCCCCCTGGGTTGGTGCGTCAATACCAGAAAACACCCCCCGGGGTGTTTACCTTCTTCTCCGGAGCGTCCTGCCCCGGGAAAGTCGGGCATTCGCAACAACCAAAACAAAGAGCAAAAGGTCATGAGCCAGGGGACTCATGTCGGGTTAGCGGCTGCACCCCAGGGGAGATGCAGCCAGAAAAAAGAAGGAGATGGCAGACGATGTTGTGCGTTATTTAAATCCTCGCGCCACCTCCCCCGGGGTGGCGCGAAAATCCCGAAAACACCTCCCCCGGGGTGTTTACCTTTTTCTCCGGAGCGTTCTGTTTCTTAGTAGTT
>CAZVWW010000064.1:0-7452 GCA_964631265.1 uncultured Thermotogaceae bacterium | reverse complement strand
CACCTCCCCCGGGGTGTTTACCTTTTTCTCCGGAGCGTTCTGTTTCTTAGTAGTTTATCATTATCAGCAACCAAACAAGAAAAAGGACATGAGCCAGGGGGCCAGCAGCCAGACGATTAAACCCCGGACCCTTAAAACACACAAAGGAAGGAATGATTGATATGCTAAATCGAAGCCTGTCCGGCTTTAACCGGATCTTCTGTATCGGAAAGAACTACATCAACCATGCGAAAGAGATGGAAAGCGCCATCCCCGAGGTACCGCTTGTTTTTATGAAACCCTCGTCGTGTCTGGTCTTTCCCGGAACCCGGGAGATTGCAATAACGGATCAGCATGCCGATGTCCACTACGAGGCAGAGGTGGTGCTTCTGATCGGCAAAGAGGGCTATGTAACCGAGAAAAAGCATGCCGATCGCTTTGTCAAAGGGGTCACCCTCGGCCTCGACCTGACGTTGAGGAGTCTGCAAAAACAATTGAAATCACAGGGGTATCCATGGGAAAAGGCAAAGGCCCTTGATAACAGCGCCCCGATCGGGGAATTTAAGGATTTCCGGGGCTTTGAAGACTTTTTAAAGCTCGAGTTCGGCTGTTTTATCAACGGCGAAAGCCGTCAATACGGAAGGGTCCGGGACATGATCTTTGATTACAGCGAGCTACTGGTGGAGATAAGCCGGTATTGGAAACTGCTTCCCGGCGATCTCCTTTTCACCGGAACACCGGAAGGGGTCGGTAAGTTAAAGAGTGGGGACCGGATCTCACTCACATCAAACCAAACGGATGCCTTCGAATGGATCATCCGATAGGCCGGGGAGGTTGACATGGAAAAGACACTGGAACTCATCAGCCGGGTCATCCCCATCTTTCTGCTGTTGGGACTGGGCTATTTTGTCCGGGTGAAAGGTTTCCTCAAACCAGCCACCATGGATGATATCAAGAAGGTGGTGGTCAACTTTGCGCTCCCCTCGGTCCTGTTTCTGACGTTTCTCGATGTGGCCCTCGAATGGAAGTTTCTAATCCTCGGTATCATCGTATTCGGGCTGAACATCGCGGCGTTGCTTTTCGGGGGCTTTGTTCAAAGGAAATGGTACAAAGGGCATGAGTACTTCAGATTCCTGATCCCCGGCTACGAATATGGCATGCTCGGCTGGAGCCTTTTCATCGGGGCATACGGACTGGAGCATGCCGGGGCCATCGCCCTTTCCGACCTCGGGCACGAGTTTTTCATATGGTTCGTGTTCGTTCCACTCTTGATGATGAAGAAGGAGAAATCAGCCACCCCGGGCAGGATCGTCAGGAATTTTCTCAGCTCGCCCGTCATCATCGGGATCCTGTCAGGGCTCGTCCTCAACATCCTCGGCCTGAAAACATTTCTGGAGACCTACTGGCTCACCTCAGCCGTTCTCAGAACACTGGATTTCCTCGGAAACCTCGTGGTGCCTCTGATACTCCTCATCATCGGATACGGCATCAGCATCAAAAAGAGTTCTTTCAAGGAACTCGGGGTGGTCCTTCTGACCAGGCTGGGTATCTGGATCCCCATCCTGCTTATCATGAACCTCTATCTCCTGCCGGTCGTCTTCAATCTCGGGGAGATGTACCAGCACGCCATGTTCACCCTCTTCATCCTCCCGCCGGCCTTCATCCTTCCCGTCTTCATGAAGGAAAAGCCCGAGAGCGAGAAGACCTACATCCACAATATGCTGACCGGCTATACAGCCGTCTCACTGGTCGCCTTTACCGTGTATTTTGTCTTTTCCCAGTTGTAGAAAATGACGGCAGAGGGTACTGTTGATTATTTCAGATGCCTGTTGAGAATGGAGACAAGTCTGTCGGGAAAGATCGGTTTCGCAAGATAATCGCTTATCCCGATCTGATGACATCTTTCGATGGTGCGCTCTGACGAATCCGCTGTAACGGCGATAATACAGGGCCCACCGTCGTTGCGGGCGTTGCAGTCCAATATCTCTTTTGTCACGGTGAATCCGTCTTTTTCCGGCATGTGGATATCGATGAAAACAACGTCCATATCAGACTGTTTATAGAGGCCAAGGGCCTCTTTTCCGTCCCGGGCGATCGTGATATTGGTGTTGGGGTAATGGTCCTTGATGACGGTGGTGAAGAGTTCAACACTGACCGGATCGTCATCGGCAACCATTATGGCGTACTCTTTTTCGTTTTTAGTTGCCAAAGTTTCTGCCGATTCCGGCTCCATCTCTTCTTTTTGATCATCACAACGGCCAACCTCAAGCAGAAAACTGAAGGTGCTTCCCTTCCCGACGGCACTGTCAAGCTGGAGTTCGCTGTTCATGAGTTTTAACAGGGAGCTTGTGATGGAGAGACCGAGTCCGGTCCCGCCATACTTTCTGGCGATCATCGGAGATTCCTGTTTAAAAGCCTCCATGATGATGGCTTTCTTGTCCCGGTGGATACCCGTTCCGGTATCCGATACCGCGAAGTACAACAACAGACTCCTTTTCCGGCTTTCCACAACTTCAACAACCAGTTCGATCTTGCCCTCGGAGGTGAATTTTGCGGCATTGCTCAGGAGATTCAGGATGATCTGGTTCAGTCGGAGTGAATCGGTCATGATATAGTCGGGGATGGTGTCATCGAAGTTGAATACAATCTCAACATCCGTGCTGCAAAGGGAGGTCTTGATAATCTCGAGCGCATCTGTTAAAAGCTGTTTCAGATTGATTTTCTGCTTATTCAGATCCAGAGTTCCCTTTTCAATCCTGGCGTAATCCAGGATATCGTTGATGATTCTGAGCTGATTCTTTGAAGAGTCTCTGATGAGGTCGATGTAATGCTTTTGTTCAGGCGAAAGGTCTGACTTTTTCAGGATATCGGCAAAACCGAGCACGCCGTTCAGCGGGGTCTTGATATCATGGGTGATCTTGGCCAGGAACTCTGTTTTGGCCTCGTTCGCTTTCAGGGCTTCATCTTTCGCCTTCTCAAATTCTTTTGTCCGTTTTTGCACCAGCTCTTCCAGCCTGGTCTGATATTCCAGGAGCTCATTTTCGCGCTTCTTTTTTTCCGTAATATCGGTGAAGGTCAATATTACCCCGTTGATCTGTTCATCGGAATAATACGGGTTGATACAGACCCAGAAGGTCTTTTTGTCCGTTCCATCAACTTCAAAAGTCCGGTTTAACCCCCTTTGCAGGACGAAGGTGATCTCATCGGAGAGATTGACATCCTTTAATCTGAACTTGAAATCGTTGATAGAGCGTCCCCGGTCGTCTTCTTTGATATTCACAACCTCCGAGATCGCATCGTTGAACAGCTTAATGCACAGATTCTCATCGAGAAAGAGGGTTCCCACATTCGTGGCCTTCAGGAGATTTTTGACGTTGTCATGGCTGATCTTGAGCTCTTCGTTCTTACTGTTCAGTTCGTCATTGGTGATGAGAAGCTCATCGTTCAACGACTTCAGTTCCTCTCGTGCACTTTCGAGCTCTTCGATGGCCTCCTGAAGTTTCGTGTTGTTCTCAAGGGTCTCTTCGTTTGCCAGTCTCAGTCTCTCATTTTCAATCTCGTATTCCTCAATGGTTGTATTGAGGACTCCCCTTGATGGCAGCTTTTGACCCTTCAAAAGGGTCACGTTCCCGGATTGACCCGTTTCTTCTCTTTTTGCCGGTATGAATGAGATCGCGGTCAACCTTCCTTTCAAACCCGGTTTTTGAACCGGAGAGACAAAGATCTCAACGGTCACATCACGGTCCGCTTCCTCATGGAGAACGTTGTTGAGAGAGATGGACTTTCGCTCTTCGGCGTTTTTTTTCAGAGCGGCTTTCAACGGAGCGATCAATTCGTCTTTGATCGCCTTAAAGAGATTCAGATTCGGCCTTCCTGACTGAAAGCTTAAAAAACGGGAGACATCGCCCTGAAAAAAGACGATATTGTCATCTCTGTCGATGACAATAGTTGGTGGAACAAACTGCTTAATGAGAAAGGATCCTATCGCTTCATCAAGGGCCTCAGCATCGTTTTCATATGTGTTCAGCGTCATATCCCGGCTCATTGCCATAACGTCGAGGGTCCTCTTGCGCTTTGCTGCCTCAGTATCTTTGATGTAGATCTTTTTTTGAATATTGACAGGCTTTAAAGCGTCGTGTGAGTCAGGCATCTCTGTATTTCCAAGAAGCAACAGACCCTGATCCTTCAACGCGTAAAGGAAGACGTTGAATATCCTCCGCTTCATCTCTTTATCGAAATAGATAAGGAGATTCCGGCAGCTTAGAAAATCGACGGACGGATAGGGGGGATCGGCCAGGACGTTATGCCTGGCGAAGACAAGCTTTGAACGGATCTTCTTGATCACACTGTAATGCTTATTCTTCCGGATAAAATACCGCTTCAAGAGATCTTGAGAAACGCTGCTGACCTGTCTTTCTGAAAAGGTGTTGGAACGGGCCCGTTTGACCAGACCGTTATCGAGGTCGGTTGCAAAGAGCTTGAATTCGCGCCTGTCTTTGGTTTCATCCTTGTGCCGTTGAAGCAGGAGGGCGATGGAATAGGCCTCTTCGCCGGAAGAACAGCCCGGCACCCAGACCCGTATCTCATCGTTGTCTCCCTTGAAGAGGGCGGGAATGATCTTTGCGGACAGATAATCGAAGACCTCTGTATCTCTGAAAAAACCGGTGGTGTTGATGAGCAGGAGCCTGCGGAGCCTTTCCGGTTCTTCTTTGTCTCTTCGCAGGAAATCAAGGTATTTCGAGGGGGTCAAATCCCCCGTTGCTTGAATTCTCTTGAGCAACAGTCTTTTGATCGTGGCTGATTTATATTGAGAGAAATCCACACCCGTTCTGTTCTTGAGGGTCTCGATGATCTTTCTGAACGCTTTGTCCATTTGGAATACCTTCTTAATGTAAATTTTATTTAAAGTTATATATATATATATATATATATTAATAATATAATCGGCATTTTTACTTCTATTTTCCCAAAACAAGTATACACGAATTATTCAATAATTTCAAATGAAATTATGATTACCACTCGGAGGCTGATGCTTATCAGCACTAAAATAATTGTACATTTTATAAGTTTCTGAAAAAGACAAAAGTTTTTACTGCGTAGAGGAGATTGACGATAAAATGAAAAAGCCGGGCGAGGAACACGCCCGGCTTTACGGTTGTTACTATTTGAACTATTTCAGTTTAAACTGATCCACGAGACGGTTCAGTTCTTTGGAGAGCCCGTTCATCTCCGATGAGGACTCATTCAGCTTCTGGGCTGAGTCTGAGATCTGCTTCACACCGTCCGTGATCTGTTCCATCTGTTCAGAGACGTTTGTCATCGCCTTGGCGGAGCTGTCCATGGCCGAGGCCATCTCCTCCGCGGAGGCACTCTGCTCTTCGGCCGAGCCTGACAGGGATTCGACGCGGTTGGTGATCGAGTCAACGGCCTGGGTGATGTTGTCAAATTCGTTTGAGATGTCCGCGGCACCCTTCCCCAGTTCTTCATAGAGTTCAACCGTCTTTTTAACGGACTGGTTGGCCTTGTTGGCGCTCTCGTCTATCTCGTTCAGGATATTGGCGATGTTGGCTGAGGACTGCTGACTCTCCTCGGCGAGTTTCCGGATCTCATCGGCCACCACGGCAAAGCCTTTGCCGGCCTCACCGGCCCTTGCGGCCTCGATTGCCGCGTTCAGGGCCAGCAGATTGGTCTGCTCGGCGATGGAGGCGATGGTGTTGACGATCTCCTGGACGTTATCGGATTTTTCCGCCACCGTCTGCACGAGATTCGTGGCATTTTGGTTCTGCTCGCCGACCTTTTGCATCATCTTTTCCTGGCTCTTGAGTAGTTCAACGCCCCTCTTAACGGCCTTGTCGGTGCTGTTGATCTCATCGGCGAGTTCCTGGGACGTCTTGGAGACATCCTGCGCACTGGCCGCGACTTCCTCAACCCCGGAGGTGACCTCTTCGATGGACGCGGAGGTGTTCTGCACGTTACTGTCTACATCCTCGGACTGGGACATCAGTTCCTCGGAGGTCGCACTCTCCTCCTCCGCCATGGACGAGAGGTTCTCTGAGGATTGTTCGATACTCTCCGATGCGTTGTCGATCGCCATCATGGAGTCTCTGATCTTTTTGCCCATCTCCTTCAGGTAATCCGCCATCTGACCGATCTCATCCTCGCTGTCACTCTCAAATGCCACGGTCAGATCCCCGTCGCCAAATCGTTCGACATCGCCGGCCAGTTTCTTGATCGGTTTGCTAATAGCATTGCCGAGGAGGAATGAGATCAGGACAAAGACACCGGCTATCACAAGGATGAAGATGACGACAAAGAGTAGCAGGCTGTTTGTGTCCCGGTTGAAGCTGGCCACATTGACCGCGACGCCGAGACTCCACTCAGGGGTGTTCGGGATCGGGGTGTAGGTAATGATTTCTCTGAGTCCATCGGAGGTTTCGATTTCAGCCAACCCCTTTTGGCCCCGAACCATCTTCGCCCCCGCTTCCTCGAGCCCTTTGAATCCTTGCGCAGAACTCTCAAGGATATTCATATCCATGACGAGATCGCTGTCCTGATGGGCGATCACGAGGCCCGAGCCGTCGATGATGAACCCGTATCCCTTACCGCCCAGGTTGATCTCTCCGGCCATATCGGATATGGTATCCAGCGCGACGGTGAATCCGAGTATGCCAATGGTTTTACCGGCATCATCTTGAACAGCTTGTGCGATGACAAAGATGGGGTTGCCTGTCGCTGCAGAGATGACCGGATTCGAGATGGCATGTTCAGCCCCCCCGAAGATCTTCTGCACGTACTCTCTTTGACTCAACTCCACAATGCTGCCCTTTCCGGTTATTGCTCTTCCTCCGGGCTCGACTACGAAGAGTGTGTCAACTGAATCACTGATCCCGTCTCTTCGGTCATCCAGGTATTCGGCCGCCTCTTCCATCTCCATGCCCTTGATGACATTCGTCATGGCCAGGATATCGGTCTCTTTCTTCAGGGTGTTAATCCATTCCCCGATCTGCGAGGCCCTGGACTCCACTAATTCCGTTGTATTCTCCTCCAGCATGCCGCCCACCGTGTTGCTGATACGCCAGTAGATAAACCCGGTTAACAGGCCCAGCGCCAGGAGTGTTGTTACAACAATCCACACCAACACTCTGACTTTAATGCTTTTAAACTTGATTAATTTCATAAAGAGAAACCTCCTTTTATGCATGATAGCTCCATAGTTTCATCTTAACATATTGTTGTAAAAGGGCGAAAAACGAACTGTTAACGTTATCATTTGGAAAATTGAGGTAGTTCTTAAAAATTCATAAAGAAAAAATGCAGAGAGAAAGCTATTTGTTATTTGAGCGTCGAATGTTGTGTTTGTGATAAACAGTATGATAGTTGGTTGACAGAAGTTGATTTGTTATAACATTGCTTTTTTCTGGCTGCATCTCCCCCGGGGTGCAGCCGTTATCCCGCCATGAGCCCCCCGGC
>CAZVWW010000063.1:0-13305 GCA_964631265.1 uncultured Thermotogaceae bacterium | reverse complement strand
GCGCATTCAATATCATCAACTTTTTCTACGCCATCTTTTTGACCGATGTCATCGGTCTGAACATGATCTTTGTCTCCCCGATCTTCCTCATCGGGAAGTTCTGGGACGCCATCACCGACCCGCTGATGGGAAGCATCACTGATCGAACAAATTCAAGGTATGGCAGGAGGAGGCCGTATTTTCTGGCAGGCATCCTGTTGATCTTTGCCTCGTTCTTTATCCTCTGGTATCCCATCGCATTTGATAGCCAGATATCAAAGTTCATCTATGTTCTCGCTGCCTATCTATTCTTCAACACAGTTGTAACCATGGTGATGGTTCCCTATCAGGCAATGGCGGCGGAGATTTCATTGGATTACAATGAAAGAACATCGGTCAATTCCATAAAACTGGCTTTTTCTCTGGGGTCATCACTGATCTGTGCGCTCTTCCCGATGATGATTGTCAATGGATTCAACAATATACGAACGGGCTATATCGTCATGGCCCTGATCTTCGGTGCCTTTTTCTCCCTCCCCTGGATTGGCGTTTTTTTCTCCTCTAAAGAGAGAGAGGATTTCACCGTCGCCTCAGGCGGGTTTGAAATAAAGAAGATGTTCACCGATCCCTTTAAGATAAAATCATTCAGAAGATTACTCTTGATGTTCCTCGCAGCCTATCTGGGCATGGATATCGTCTCGATGATCTTTGCCTATTACATGAAATACTACGCAAAGAAACCGGAGGCCCTCCCGTATGTCCTCGGCGTGCTGCTCCTTGTTGAAGTCTTATGCATTCCGGCCTATGCCTATCTGGCCAGGAAAAAGAGTAAGACAACGGCCTACATCACAGGGGCTGTGGTCTGGTCACTTGGTGGCATCCTGATCTTCATCCTCCCGCCCGAATCATCTTTAACGTCCATCATGGCTTTGGCGGCTTTGATTGGGTCAGGGGTCAGTGCAGCAGCTGTTATGCCGCATACCATGTTCGGTGATGTAACCGATGTTGGTGAACTGGCATACGGAGAAAGGAGAGAGGGATCTTTCAGCGGCCTGATAACATTCACCAGAAAATTTGCCTCCGGTATCGCCGTAGCCTTTGTCACGTTCCTGCTCGGGTTGACAGGCTATCTCAATCCTGAAATTATTGTGGAAAACGGAGTCGAAAAATCAATCGAGCAAGCACAGCCGGAAGCTGTGCTGCTTACGATTAAGATCATCGTCTCATTTGTTCCGGTGGCATTGATGGCATTGGGCATCTTCGCAGCACTCAGATACCCGTTGAATCCGGAAAACCACAGAACGATGATCGATTATCTCACTCAGAAAAGGAAAACCGGGGGCAAGACGACGATACCCGAAGAAAAGATTGAACAACTCAAAAAAGAATTGATCTGATATGTCCGGCAAATCGATTATCTCTTTATTTTTACTCAACATTGTATGGGGAAGTTTCTATGTCGCAAATAAGTTCTCACTGAATGAACTTTCCCCATTTTTCGTCGGAACAACCGTCAGGTTTTTGGCATTAATCTTTTTACTGTTGTACATAGCGCTGAGAGGTAATCTTAAGAAGTTAATCGTTCACAGAACAGCCGTTCCGAAACTGTTTATCATCGGTTTACTGGGTTTTTCACTTGATATAACAGCCTTTTTGGGATTACAGCTGTCAACAGCATCCAACGGATCGATTTTGCTTAAGTCGGATGTCCTGTTTACCAATTTCATTGCACTGGCTGTCCTGAAACAGAGATTTACATTTAAGGATTGGGGCTTGACGGGCATTATACTCTTCGGAACATTCATGGTCATTGACGTGGATTTTGCCAATTTCCAGCTACAGGGGTTCGGGGATCTGTTGTTCCTGGCAAGTGCCTTCTGTGTTGCCTTGAACGGCTTTGTCATAAAATCGGTGCAGAACGATGAGAGAAACAACATAGAGGATTCAACGGTTGCCTTTTACAACAACCTTATCACCTTTATCATTTTCAGTGTTTTGTTAGCTTTTACCGGCCAGGGTATACCAGGAGCAGTACTGAGCAATAACAAGATCCTCTACTTCTCTCTGATCTATACCGGTTTGATGCAGACGATGTTATACATCCTTTACTATTACAATCTGAGAAGGTTGCCGGTATGGATCGTCAGGATCATGTTGCTGATGATGCCGATATTTGCATCCCTCATCAGTTTCTTTGTACTCGATGAAAAACTGAATGGAATACAATTGGCCGGTATGGCGACTGTATTACTGGGAACGATGGGAATCATACTTGAACACAGAAAAGATGGAAAAAAGGAGGAATAAAATGGATTTCAAATTTCTGGTACCTGTGGAGATTCATTTCGGAAAAGATAAGATTGAACAATTAAATGAACTGATAAAGGGAGAAAAAGTGCTTATGGTCAGTGATCCCACCCTGAAGAAAATCGGGATTGTTGACAAGATCAAAGACGTACTGGATGATCATTTTGAAATATACGATTTTTGTGAGGTAGAGCCCAACCCTTCATGCGAAACAGTTGACAGAGGCGCAGCAATAGCCAGAGAGAAAGATGTGGATGCCATCATCGGCATAGGTGGTGGAAGCTCCCTTGATTCAGCCAAGGCGATCGCCTGTCTGAAGACATCAGGGGGCAGATTGATCGAATTTCTGAACAACAAGAAACAGTTCGCCGAGAGAAGACCGCTCTTAATCTCAATACCGACAACTTCCGGAACCGGTAGCGAAGTCACCAATGTCGGGGTCTATACTGACAAGAAAAATGGCAGAAAAAAGCCGCTCGTCACCGACCATTACTGGAGTGACTATGCCATCATCGATCCGGCACTGACCCTGACCCTGCCGCCGAGACCCACGGCAACAACCGGACTCGACGCCTTTACACATGCAATCGAGGCATACTGGGCTGATACAACACAACCCATGTCACAATTACTCTCCCTCGAGGCCATGAAACTGATCGTCGGGAATCTTGAAAGGGCTATCTTGAAACAGAACGATGAAGAAGCGAGAGAGAATCTGATGCTGGCCAGTCTGATGGCGGGGATATCATTTGCCCAGACAAGGACGACAGTCCTCCACGCACTCAGTTTCCCGCTGACAAACCGATACGGTCTCGAACACGGATTTGCATGTGCCATTGCAATGCCGGAGGTCATCCGGGCAAATTACGAAAACTCATCCGACGAAATGGACAGGCTGCTAAACTACCTGTCATTTGAAGATGTAGACAGTTTTGCCGATTACATGCATGAAATGATGGGCAATATTGATGCGCCTACAAAGCTGTCTGAAATCGGTATCAAAGAAAAGGACCTGGATGAGATTGCTGAAATAACACTATCAGCGCCGATTGCTGAATTGAATCCCAAAAAGTTTAATAAAGAAGAACTCAAAAGTCTGTTAAAAAAAATACTATAAAATGAGGTGTTTATCTTGAAAGAAGCAAAGACAAAAGAACTGGAGAAAAAGGCAAATGAGATCCGCTGCCTGACGATCGAGATGATTGGGAAGCTCGGAGTCGGACATGTTGGCGGATCACTCTCGATTATTGAAGCCTTGACAACGCTTTATCAAAATCATATGCGCGTTGATCCTGACAATCCAAAATGGGAGGAGCGCGATCATTTCGTCCTCTCAAAGGGTCACGGAGGTCCCGGGCTGTATGCGGTGCTTGCGGACAAGGGATTCTTTCCAAAGGACTGGATAGAAACGCTGAACAAGCCGAACACAAGACTGCCTTCTCACTGTGACAGAGTCTTGACACCGGGCATCGACATGACGGCCGGTTCTCTTGGCCAGGGTCTTTCAGCTGCTGTGGGAATGGCCATCGTCAAGAAAATGGATAAAAAGGAATCCAGAGTTTACTGTATCATCGGTGACGGGGAATCTCAGGAAGGCCAGATATGGGAGGCTTCCATGCTTGCCGGTAATAAAAAGCTGGACAACCTCACTGTTTTCCTTGATCACAACAAACTGCAGATTGACGGAACTGTTAAAGATATCAATTCCATAGAACCCGTTGCAGACAAATGGGAGGCATTCGGTTGGCATTGTATTCCCGTTAACGGACATGATGTTGCCGAGATTGATAAAGCAATCTCTGAGGCAAAAGAAACCCGCGGACAACCCACCATGATCATATTGAATACCGTCAAGGGGAAGGGCGCCTTCTTTGCTGAGAACAAGCTTTCATGCCATAATATGAAGGTATCGACTGAAGACTGGAAAAAAGCGGTAGCTGAACTGAATAAGGCAGAGGTGTGAGATGATGATAAAAGGAAAAGAACTCAGACAGGTTTATACAGAACTATTAATCGAACGGGCAAAAACGGATGATCGCATTGTGGTGTTGGAAGCCGATCTGATGAAGGCATCCGGTACGACGCCCTTTAAAGAGACCTACCCTGAACGTTTTGTCGATGTGGGGGTGGCGGAAGCGAATATGATCGGTACAGCAGCCGGTATGGCCGTTATGGGGAAGATCCCCTTTGCACACAGTTTTACCCCCTTTGCCACCCGGAGAGTCTTTGATCAGATGACCATTTCAGTCTCCTACGCAAAACTGAGTGTGAAGATCGGCGGAACCGACCCCGGAGTATTGGCGGAACTCAACGGGGCAACGCATATGAGTGTTGAAGATGCGGGGATTGTCAGGAGCATTCCCGGCATGACGGTTGTAGAACCGGCGGACAACGTCCAGCTCCTCTCACTCTTTCCTCAGATAGCCGACATGGACGGCCCCGTTTACATGAGACTGGCCAGAAAGAATAAAGAACTGTACTTCGACGAAGGAACAGAGTTTGAACTGGGAAAGATACATGAGATGAAAGACGGCAGCGATGTAACGATTATCTGCAGCGGACATATGATTCAATACGCTAAAAAGGCCGTGGATATCCTTGAAAAAGAAGGCATCAGTGTAAGACTTTTGAATATGCATACCCTAAAACCCGTCGATAAAGATCCGATTATCAAAGCAGCGAAGGAGACCGGCGCCATCGTGACAGCTGAAAACCACAGTGTCATCAACGGATGGGGAACAGCGGTTTCAGAAGTCTTGTCACAGTACCAACCCGTTCCGCTCGAAAAAATCGGGATTAACGATCATTTTGGAGAGGTCGGCATGGAGGATTTTCTGATTGAAAAATATAAAATGACACCTCTGGATATCATAGAAGCGGTTAAAAAAGTGTTGAAAAGAAAAAAAGGATGACGATATAAATGGGTCTCAAACTGATCGAGGAAAATGGACGACTCAAGATTTTTTTCAAAGACAGATTAATCATCCAACATGATCGTGATCTGCCTGCATTTAGTCTGGGGAATGGTAAAGGCTATTACAAGATGTATCACGGGAATTTTGACATCTCTGAAGAACTCATCTCCAAATTTCCGATGAAGGAGTATGAACGGATTGAAGAAACAGATGAGAGGATCAAGATTCTCTTCAAATACAAAGGCATTCAAGCAACAGTGCTTTTCAAGAAGATTGACGAGAAGCATGTTGAGATAAATCTTAAGGCTGATGATGAGGAGTACAACCGATTCTGGATCAAACTTCCTTCAAAAGAATCAGAGGGAATCTACGGTTGTGGAGAGCAGTACTCCGAAGTCAATCTCAAAGGCCGGAAGGTCCCTCTCTGGGTCTCCGAACAGGGGATTGGCAGGAACAAAAAGGAACTGCTGACCTTCTATGCCGATCAATTGGAATCCGCCGGCGGAGACTGGTACACCACCTATTATCCTCAGCCGTCCTATATCTCGACGGAGAACTACTTTTGTCACGTTGACGATACCAGTTACATGAAATTTGACTTTTCACATCCTGATTTCAACGAACTGGAATGCTGGAGCCTGCCCCCCTCGATTATGATTGGTGTCGCGGATTCTCTCGAAGAGACCCAAAAACTGAAATCCAAGTATTTTGGTCTTCAGCCGGAGTTGCCGGACTGGTCATTTGACGGAGTATGGCTGGGTCTGCAGGGCGGCACTGATACGGTGTTGAACAAGATCAACAATGCCTTGGAGAAAGATCTGAAGATATCCGCCCTCTGGATCCAGGACTGGGAAGGCAAGAGAATCACGGCCTTCGGCCAGCAACTGATGTGGAACTGGGAGTATGAAGAGTCGTTGTATCCGAATCTCCCTGAAACCATCAGAGAACTCAAGGCAAGAGGCGTTCGCGTCATGGGATATGTCAACCCCTTTCTTGCCCTTGAAGGGACTCTCTATAAAGAGGCTACCGAAAAGGGGTTCACGCTCCAAAACGGGAATGGTGAGGAATACATCGTTGAAGTAACAACCTTTCCCGTTGCAATCGTTGATTTGACAAACCCGGATGCCTACAATTGGCTCAAGAACATCATCAAAAAGAATTTGATCGGGATTGGATTCTCCGGATGGATGGCGGATTTCGGTGAATATACACCGGTTGATTGCCAGCCTTTCAGCAAAGAGGCGGCTGAAAAACTACATAACAAATTCCCGGTCCTCTGGGCCAAGTTAAACCGTGATGCCGTTGAAGAGACCAATAATCTCGGAGAAATCGTCTTCTTCACACGATCGGGATACAGTTTTTCACAGCGATATTCCACTTCGATGTGGCATGGCGATCAGATGGTTGATTGGAGCCTGGATGACGGTCTGGCATCCGTTATCCCTGCTGCCCTCTCGCTTGGGCTCAGCGGTTTTGGTATCTCCCATTCGGATATCGGGGGCTATACCACACTACAAAATGAGATAGGGAACGTCACAAGGACAAAAGAACTCTTCATGAGATGGACCGAACTATCCACTTTCACCCCCATCATGAGAACACATGAGGGGAATATGCCGCAATCCAATTATCAGTTTGACCAATGTCCGATAACTCTTAAGCATTTTAAGAGAATGGTGGATATACACGTTGCCATCAAAGACTATCTGAAAGCATTGAACAGAGAAAATTCAAGACACGGGTTACCGTTCATGCGGCATTTGAGAATGTATTACGACGACACGAGATGCAGAGATGTCAAGTACCAGTACCTGCTTGGAAGAGATGTCCTGTGTGCTCCCGTCATAGAAGAAAAAACTGAGAAAAGAACCGTTTTCCTCCCCGATGATGAATGGATTCATATCTGGTCTGGCAGGGAATACAAAAAAGGGGAATACGAAATCGAGGCCCCTTACGGACAGCCGCCGGTTTTCGTGAGAAAGGCTTCACCCTACAAAGCGTTGTTTTTAAAACTGAAGGAGGTTTGATGATAATGAAAAAGATCGTAATAGGCGCGGACAAATCCGGGTTTCCTCTCAAGGAAGCTCTGAAGGAAAAATTGGTGGAATGGGGGTATCAGGTCGAGGATGTCGGCATGAAATCCCTCGATGATTTTCAACCCTATTTTGAGGTTGCCCCGAAGGTGGCAAAAAAGGTTCAGTCCGGTGAGTACGAGAAGGGCTTGATCTGCTGCGGAACCGGTATGGGAATGGCCATAACGGCCAATAAGTTCAAAGGAGTCTACGCCGCTGTTGTCGAGGGCAGTTATGCCGCCAAGATGTGTAAGGTCATCAACGACGCCAACGTCCTCACAATGGGCGGATGGATACTGGCCCCGCAAGAGGCAACCGATATGCTTAAAAGATGGCTGAACACGGAGTTTACCGAAGGATTCGAACACAAACACGATTTTCTGAAGAATGCCTATGAGAGTGTCCAGAAGATAGAAGAGGAGAATTTTAAAGAATAAATAACCCATTTCCTTTTTCTGGCTACAGGTCCCAACGCTTCTTGAAGCGAGCCTGCAGCCGTAAACCAGTCATGAGTCCCCTGGCTCATGTCCTTGTGTATCTATTACAAAAAAGCTATCTCTTAATGATCAAAAGAACCATCAAAAAAACCGATGCCAAAAAAAACAAGGCATCGGTTTTTATATCAAATAATGTTAAAGACTTATGAAACCAAAAACAATCCTCAGTCCGTCATCTTCACCGCAATATTCACAAGCTCCACAAAACTCTCTTTAAGAGAAGCGCCGCCGACAAGTCCTCCGTCGATATCCGGCTGTGCCAGAAGTCCCGTAAAGTTCTGGGGCTTAATGCTGCCGCCGTAGAGTATCATGATATTATCGGCGATCTCGTCATCGTAAAGGTCTCTGACCTGGTCTCTTATGAACTTGATGGCCTCCTGGGCCTGCTCTGTTGTCGCAACCTTACCGGTCCCGATTGCCCAGACCGGTTCATAAGCGATAACGATGTCTTTGATCTCATCCCGGCTGATATCTTTCAATCCTTCATTCAGCTGCTTCTTCAGGACATCAAAGGTCTTGCTCTGTTCTCTCTCTTCCAGGACCTCCCCAATACAGAAGATGGGTTGAAGCTCATGCTCCAGAGCCGTTCTCAACTTCTTGTTGATGAATTCGTTTGATTCTTCAAAATACTTTCTTCTCTCACTGTGTCCGAGCACCACGTAGTCAAGACCAAGGTCTGTGAGCATGGTCGGGGATATCTCTCCTGTGAATGCGCCCTTGACCTCCGGCCACATGTTCTGTGCACCAACCTTAATGCTTGTTCCGGCCAGTACATCCTGAACCGGGGCAATTGAAACATATGTCGGACAGACCACAACATCAACACTGGAGCTGAACTTTGAGATCTTTTCCAGGAGCTGCCTGGCAAAAGCCATTGACTCGGTGGGTGTTTTGTTCATCTTCCAGTTGCCGGCCACCATGACCCGGCGGCACTTTCTTTTGGCCAAACTCATAACACCGGGTAAGTCCTTCCCCTCAAGCATTTCAAGAGAAGCACCGCCACCTGTGGAAACGTGTGTCACTTTTTCTTTGAGGCCGAATTTTGCGATGGCTGCTGCGCTGTCCCCGCCACCGATTATCGTCTTGGCATCCTGGAGCTCGGCCAGTGTCTTGGCAATCGCAACGGTTCCGGCAGCAAAATCCTCAATTTCAAAGACACCCATTGGACCGTTCCAGACAACTGTCTTTGCCCCTTCAAGGGCTTTTTCAAATGTTTTTACCGTTTCCGGTCCAATGTCGAGCCCCATCATATTGGAGGGAACGCCATCCTCTGCGGAGACAACCTTTGTCTCCATACCCTTTTCCATCTTCTCAGCCACAACGGTATCAACGGGAAGCAAGAGATCGATTCCTTTATCTTCCGCACGCTTGATAAGGTCTTTGGCCAGATCGATCTTATCTTCTTCAACCAATGAATTGCCCGTTTCATAACCCTTTGCCTTCCAGAAGGTGAACATCATCGCACCACCGATGATTAACTTATCCGCTTTCTGAATCAGGTTTTCGATAACGCCAATCTTATCTGAGACTTTCGCTCCTCCAAGAATAGCCACATAGGGTTTCTCCGGATTTTCGACGACATCGCCCAGAAATTCCATCTCTTTTTCAAGCAGGAAACCGGAAACAGAAACGAGATTTTCAGCAACCCCGACATTGGAGGCATGTGCTCTGTGGGCCGTTCCAAAGGCATCGTTAACGTGAATATCCGCCAAACCGGCCAACTTTTTAGCCAGTTCGGGATCGTTCTTCTTTTCGCCTTTTTCAAACCTTGTGTTTTCAAGCAGGAGAACCTCTCCGTCCTTCAATCCGTCTACCTGTTTTTCTACATCGTCCCCGACCACATTTTCAACAAACTGGACGGGTTTTTTCATCAACTCTGAGAGTCTTTCAGCGACCGGTCTTAGTGAGAATTCGGGCTTTCTCTCTCCTTTCGGTCTGCCGAGATGTGACATCAGGATAACCTTTGCCCCTTTGCCGGCGGCGTACTCTATGGTGGGAAGCGCCCCTCTGATTCGGTTATCATCTGTTACCTCATGTGTTTCTTTGTCAAGTGGCACATTAAAATCCACTCTCATCAGTACTTTTTTGCCTTTCAATTCAACATCTCTTATGGTCAATCGATCCATCTTTTTTTCCTCCTTTACGTTTTATCTGTAGAAAAGGGCACAGGAAACCTGTGCCCGAATACCGGTATTATATTATTAATCAGCGACCTCTTATAACATCTTTTCGAGTTTGTCGACCAGATCAACTGTCTTGCAGCTGTAACCGTATTCGTTGTCATACCAGCAAGCGACTTTTACAAGCGTACCGTCGATGACTCTTGTCATATCAGAGTCGAAGATACCGGCAACAGAAGTGCCAACAATATCAGAACTGACAAGCGGCTCTTCTGTGTATTCGAGGATACCCTTGAGTTCGTTCTCGGCAGCCTTTTTAACAACGGCGTTGATTTCTTCAACCGTTGTTTTATTCTTGAGGTTTACTGTCAGATCGGTGTAAGAACCGTCAGGCACTGGAACTCTGAGCGCCATACCGTCGAGTTTACCCTTTAACTCAGGCAGAACCAGGCCCACTGCCTTTGCCGCTCCTGTTGTTGTGGGAATTGTGTTGGCAGCTCCTGCTCTCATTCTTCTGAAATCCTTGCCTGGAACGTCCTGCAATACCTGAGTTGATGTATAGGCGTGGATTGTTGTCAGGAATCCGTTTTCAACACCAAATTTGTCATTCAATACCTTGATTGTCGGCGCAATTGAATTCGTTGTACAGGATGCATTTGAAACAACTGTCATCTCTTTCGTAAGAACATCATCGTTAACACCCATAACGACTGTTGCGTCAACTTCGCCTTTGGCAGGAGCTGTGATGATAACTTTTTTTGCACCGGCATCGAGATGTGCCTGGCATTTTTCCTTGTTCTTGAAAACGCCTGTTGACTCGACGACTATATCAACGTTGTTTTCCTTGTGCGGGATCTCAGCGGGATTCTTGATGGCTGTTACCTTAATCTGCTTGCCGTTTACTACGAATCCTTCGTCGTTCACCTCTACCGTCCCGTTGAACCTTCCGTGTACTGAATCGTATTTGAGAAGATGTGCAAGTGTTTTTGCATCGGTCAGATCGTTGATTGATACGACATCGTAATTTCCTCTTTTCATCATCTCTCTGAAAACCAGTCTTCCAATTCTCCCAAATCCGTTAATCGCAATTCTAATGTTAGACATTTACTGTCCACCTCCAAGATTTTGTTTGTGCTTTTTTTCACAGATATTATACCATAACTTCCTTTTTAAGTCAAAGGTTCCTTTAAAAACCCATGTCAGGTAGACCCATGTCGCTGGAAATACTCCCCATGAACTCTTCCTTTTCTTTGTCAACAATCTCGACGCCTTTATTGACCGCTGCTATCAACAGATCGTTGAAATCTTCGGGCTCTTCAAGCAGATCTTCTTCATATTCGATATTCAACAGTTCGTGATTCCCATTCATCTTGACAGTGATAACCCCACCACCGGCTGATGCCTCAAATGTCTTTTCCTTGAACTCCTCTTCTTTCTTTGCCATTTCCACCTGTGCTTTTTGAGCCTGTTGCATCAGTTGATTCATATTGGGTTTTGAATTTTTTGAACCACCGGATTTTCTAAAACTCTTACCACCAAAGCTCCTCAATTTCTTTGCCAAAACATATCCTCCTTTCGATATTTCATTTATATATCGTTTTCTGTTATGATAATCTCCTCTTCGGGAAATAGTTTTTTCAATTTGTTATAGGTCTTCTTCAGTTCTTCCGGGACCTGCTCCTCTTCTTTACCGGATTTTTCAGGTTCCGGTTTCTTGTCAGTCTCCTCCTGAACAATAACGAGTTCTTTCCCCTCTTTTCGGGCCATTTCTGAGAGGAGCTTTTCATGTTTTATCACAGCATCGTTTGAAAATGGTTTTGACTTTTCGCAAACAACTTTGATCGACTCATCGGTACTCCTGTATTCCAACAGGTTTAAGGCCGTAAAGACACTCAGATAATCCTCTTTCAGTTTAGATAGGAACTCATCATACACCGGTTCTATTACCGGTTCTTTGACGGTCTCCAAAGATTTTTTGTTTACCGGTTCAGGTTTCTTTTCGAATCTGTTTTGAGTGTTCTCAATTCCGGGTCCGATCTTTGAGGCATACTCAAGCATCTCAACTGAAAATTTCACAAGCTGGTTTTCGGAAAACCTGATATCTGATGCCATCTCAGTCGTCTTTCCGGCCAATTCAAGGAAAGTTCTTGTCTCTTGAGGATCTGCGATTCCGGCGATTTTCGAGAGTATATAGGCAGAAAGCTCTTCAAGAAAGACCTCAAAGTTCACGCCACTATCGTATAACTCCTCGGCATAATCAATAATTCCCTTTTGATCGTTAACCCTCAGAAGGCCTATCAGCTCCTCGAACCTCTCCTCGCCTACTCCCCCCAGGATCTTTAATATGGCATTTCTATCCAGCTCCTGATCTTTCTGAAAAACCCGCAGGACCTGTTCGAGTAACACGATCGCATCCCGCATGCCGCCCTTGGCACGTCTCGAGATATACTTCAACGCATCATCGGATATGGCATATCCTTCATCAGTTGCCATCTTTCTCAAATGATCAATAATCGTTTTGACCGGTACATTTCTGAACGGGATAATCTGACATCTTGAGATGATCGTGTCCGGGATCTTTTCAGGGTTTGTCGTGGCAAGAATGAAAACCACATGCTCGGGAGGCTCTTCCAGAGTTTTCAGGATAGCGTTGAAGGCCTCTTTTGTCAACATATGGACTTCATCGATGATATAGATCTTGTATTTCCCCTGTGCCGGTTTATAAGCGACTTTATCCCTTATGGAACGAAAATCGTCAATTCCCCTGTTGGATGCGGCATCCATCTCTATAACATCAAGATGGGAATTCGACTGGATTGAAAGACACTCAGAACATTTGTTGCATGGCTCGCTCCCTTCCGGATCCAGGCAGTTCAACCGCTTGGCCACTATTCTTGCAACTGACGTCTTGCCGGTTCCCCGCGGCCCGGCAAAAATATAGGCATGCGAAAAGCTGTCTTCGCTCAACGCATTCTGGAACAACTGTTTAACATGCTCCTGTCCGGCCAGTTCAGAAAATCTTTTCGGTCTGTATTTTCTGTAAAGTGTCTGTTCCATCTTCTCCTCATTCCTCTTCTTTATTGGATTATAACATATTTTTTTCAGCATCACGTCTTTATTATTAGTCTGAACAAACAAAAACACAGTTGTTCTTTTGACGTTTTGCTTGGCAAGAACCTGAAAAGTTCATTATTTGGACAAATTAAATATTTATTTACTTCATAAATATGTTGTATAATAATTCTATTATTATGACGAATACGAAAGGATGGATTTCATGAAAGGTATAAAACTGTTTTTATTCTTAATGCTCTTTTTTCTCTCTATGCTCATCATATCTTGCGATGATGGCGGGGGCGGGGGAGGAATCGGTATCCCGCCGATGTCCCCTGATAATCTGGAACCCGATAAAATT
>CAZVWW010000062.1:0-13681 GCA_964631265.1 uncultured Thermotogaceae bacterium | reverse complement strand
TCAGAGATTTTTGTAAAACAAGTCGCTTTTGTTCTTGGTACTGACAGTCTTTCCCAGCTCCGAACGCTTCAGAAAATCAACAACGGGGACCGTCCCCGTTGAAAAGAAAATGGGGGTTGAAGTCAGTCGAAAAATGTTATAATATAGATATTTAAGAACGGTCAGGCATCTTCTGAAAAGAGGGGATCTAAGCGATGAAAACGAATCAGATTCCGGAGTATATCCTGAAAAACTACTCTGAAGGGGTACTTGAGGGTCAGTTCAAGTCGTATGTTCTTTTTGCTGATTTAACGGGCTTCACCCGAATAACCGGGGAATTGATGAAGCATTCCAAAGAAGGAGCTGAGATTCTATCGGATATCTTACTGAGGGTCTTTACACCCATGATCCAAGCGGTTTATGAGAGGCATGGGTTTATTTCCACATTTGCAGGTGATGCCTTTACAGCAGTCTTCCCCTTAAACAGATGTAGTTGGACAGACGTTTCCGAAGCAGAGTTCAACCTGCGCGAGGCCGTCGTAAAGCAAAGTTATCAGAAGACAAAATACGGGGAATTTAGAATAAAGATTAAGACCGCAAAGGCTTCAGGGACCATTCAATGGAAAATTGTTGAAGCGGTTCTATCAGATGGAAGAAAGCGTAACGCCTACTATTTTTCAGGAGATGCCATCGAAAAGTGTATAAAGGCACTGGCGTCTAATGCCTTTAAGGATAGCGACAACGGCTTCTTTCCTGACGGGCGTTCCGATGACAGGTCCGGTTCTTATGGTCAAGATCAGAGAGGCGTCAGGAAAGACGCAACCCAAGCTGATATAGAACCGGGATTGCTCAGAGATTTTTTCGATGATCGGATGCTGTCAACAAAGCTTACAGGCGAGTTTAGACGAGTCGTTTCGGTCTTTATTTCGATAGGCAATCATGTGGAAGAGGTCATTCGTGACAGTATCATCCTGTCTGAAAAATACGGTGGCTATTTGAACAAGGTCGATTTTTCAGATAAGGGGTATGTTCTTCTCTGTATATTTGGCGCTCCCGTTTCTCACGAAAGGGATCTGCAAAGGGCATTGGCTTTTAGCCTGGAACTGAGAAAGCGTCATCCGTCCGAGATCAGAGCCGGCTTGACATCCGGTGTGGCTTACTGGGGGCGAGTGGGGTCGCAACAGCGTTTAGAGTATACGGTGCTTGGAGATAAGGTGAATCTTTCCGCACGCTTAATGATGTCGGAAGACTATTCCAAAATTGTTATCTCTGATTTCATTGCAAAAAAAGTCTCAAGGACCCATGAGGTTCAGTTTAAATGCGAGAAAGCGATTAAAGGGTTTAAAAAATCCGTTAAGATTTATGAACTCATAGGCAAAAAAGAAAAAAGGTTTAAAGGCCAGGCGTTTAAAGACCCCTTGGATTTCAGGAAAAACACCCGGGAGATTGTGGCTCAAAAGCGATTTATCGGAAGAAAGAACGAGATCAGTCGATTAAACGACAAGATCACCGCTATCAGGACCGGCTCATCCGAGGGGGTCTTGTATCTCTATGGAGAACCGGGCATGGGCAAAAGCCGGTTGGTTGACGAAGTATTCAAACAGAATGAAACAACCGGAATCAACTTCATCACTTTGCAGTGTGATGGAATATTAAAAAAGAGTATGAACCCCTTTAAAACCTTTTTCAGGAATTTTTTCCACCAGTCTTCCGAAGATTCCGAAGCACAAAACAAAATGGCATTCGACCAATCCTTTGACACGTTTCTCAACGCGGTTAAAAGGGCAGACCACTCTTCTTCAAAAATCCTTTCCAGGAATCTGAACAGAACCCGGTCCTTCCTGGCGGCACTGGTTGAATTGTATTCTGAAGATTCGCTCTATCAGCAGCTGGAGCCAAAACTCAGATTTGAAAACACGGTAATGGCCGTAACTGATTTTTTCAAGGGAATGAGTCTTATTCGGCCGTTGTTTCTGTTTATTGAAGACTTACACTGGATGGACACAGACAGCAAGCGTATTTTAAGAGATCTCTCCAATGATTTAAGACATTACCGAATCTTACCAGTCATTTCATCCCGATATAACGATGACGGGACGAAGCCCTCTTTGTCACTCAATCCGGATTTACCAACAGAGGAAATGACCCTGGAAAAGGTTACAGATGAGGATTTAGCCGAACTGGTGAAAAGCAATCTCACAAAAAGACCGGATGATCAACTCCTTGAGTTTATACGGGAAAAAAGTGAAAACAACCCCTTTTACATCGAACAATACTGTCATTATTTACGCGAAAACGACCTTTTGGAAACAGAGGTTCTAAACGGGGTGGAACAGATCCGCCTGTTAAAAAGGGATATCGAGATCCCCGGGGATATACAATCCATTATCATTGCCAGAATAGACCGGCTCTCCAATGAACTGAAGGAGATTGTACAATTTGCCTCGGTGCTTGGAAGAGAATCCGAGATCAGAGTACTGAATGCCATGATCGGCCTATACAGAAACGCCGTGGAAACAAACACAGTAAAACCGGAGAACAAAACTCCGGAAGCGTTTCCCTCAATTAAGAAGCAGATGGCTCAAATAGAAAATGAACAGGTTTGGACGATTTTTTCCGAGATCAAATATCTGTTTAACCACGCCTTACTCAGAGATGCCGTGTATGAAATGCAGCTTCGAAAGCGTTTAAAACAGTTGCATCACGTCGCTGCACAAACGATTGAGCATCTACACCGCGACAATCTGACCCCTGTTTTGACCGAACTCGCCAATCATTATGAAAAGGCCGGGGATGAAGCACAGGCGATCGTTTATCTGAAAAAGGCCATCGTCTTTTCAAAGGAAAAATACGAGAACGAAACGGCCCTCAAACACCTGGACATCCTGATACAGTTACTTGAAAAAGGCGGGCAAGACGAAAAACGGGTGGAACCGTTAATCGACAGGGGGTACCTAATGCAGATGGTTGGAGACTGGAAAGGTGCTACAGAAAGCTATATGAAAGCAAAGGCAATATGCGAGAAGAACAACGATCGAAAACAACTGGGCATTGTCTGTGGTTATCTGGGGGAACAGTATTATATCAAGGGAGATTACCAGTCTTCGATTGAGATGCTTGAAAAAAAACTGGAGATCTCAAAGGCATTGAACGATGAGTTGGAGCTGTCAAGAGCATACAATTACCTGGCCGTTGTGAACGGATATATGGGAAAGTACGATCTGGCCATGACGTACTATCAGAAAAGGCTTGATTTTGCCATCCTGTATGGCGACAAACAGGAGCTGGGGGCTGCCTACGGCTATATGGGTATTGTGTATAGGATCCGGGGGGAGTACGAACAAGCGGAAAACTGTTATCATCAAGCCATCCAACTCTTTGAAGCAATCAGATATACCCGTGGGAAGGCCATTGCCCTGGGGAACCTGGGGATGGTTTACGTGGATACAAACAGATTTGAAGAGGCCATGGAAAAGTTTCGGGAAGACCTTGAGATCTCCGAGGAGATAGGCGATAAGCGTGAGAAGGGAATCGCCCTGGGGCATATGGGAATCGTTTATCTGATGAACTACGATTATAAAAACGCCTTAAGATGCTATCGTGGAAATCTTGAGATCTCAAGAAGCCTGGGTGATAAACGGGGGATTGCCATTACCCTGGGAGGAATCGGCAGAATACATATGGACCGGGGCGAATATGAGCAGGCCCTGAATTGTTTTCAACAGAATCTGGAGATATCAAGATCATTAAAAGACAGACGGGGGATTGCTATTTCACTGAGCTGTATTGCTAAATATCACATGCATTCCAAAGATACAACAACCGCCAGAAAGCTGCTGTCAGAAGCCATAACAATCAACACCGAGATCAGGAATATGCGGTATTTACCTTATGATTATTACGATATGGCTGAGATCGAATTATCAGAAAGCAATTTTCAAGAGGCCCTTCGAATGAATGAAAAGGCAGAGGAAGCTTCTCAGGCCTTGAAGGATAGCGATGAGACGTTGCTTTGTCGAATCCAGAATATCCGGATTCAAATCAAGGCTGAAAAGAGTGAAAGCGCGATTCAAAAACGGTTGCTGGATTTGTCTAAACTGAAAGCAGAAACCGGCAAAGAAGAATTGATACGGTTAATCGGGTATGACTATCTGACCCTTTCGGGAAACCGACTGGATGAAACGGAACGAATGAAGCTGAAAGAGGCATTATTGGCATATTATAGAAAACAATACCAAAAAACCTCAAATATCAAATGCAAAGAAAAAATCAAAAGACTTGAGGAGATTTGAAATGTTCTTTGACCGGCATCAAGTCCGGGAGAGGAAGTTTACAACAGGTGTGACTCTTCGATATACGGCGCTTCAAGAAAACCATTGCGAAGAGCGGCACATCTCTATCCATCATTCACGACCTTTTTAAGAATGCTCACCAGATTTTTGTCCAGTGTTTCCGGTACCATGGAATCCATTATCACCAGTACCTGTTCAAGGCCCATCGGTTCTTTGTAGACCCGCTTGTTTGACATGGCGTCAAATATGTCTGCAATGGCAATGATCTTGGCATAAAGATGGATCGCGTCTCCCTTTAACCCATTGGGATATCCCGAGCCGTCCAGCTTTTCATGGTGCTCGGCAATGCCTCTGACGATGGCCTCTGAGATAACCGTGCTTCCTTCAAGAATCTGTTTTCCGATTTTGGGATGTTGTTTGATGATCTCGTATTCATTTTGAGTCAGAACACCGGGCTTTTGCAGAACTGAATCTGTGATGCCGATTTTTCCCAAATCGTGGAGCAGGGCGGCTATCTCAATCTCTTTTAGTTGTTGGTTGTTCAGACCGTAAATCCCGCCTATCTTTTTTGACAGGGAAGCCACGTTTTTAGAGTGACGGTGGGTATAGTTATCCCGCAGATCAATGGCTCTGGAAACGGATTCGATCATGGCTTTCATCTGCTCCGCCAAACGGTTGCGTTCATATTCCATTGACAGTTTAAATCCGATTAACTGAGTGATCAAATCAGCTGCTTCCAAATCGAACTCGGTGAACAAATCCTCCCGTTTGTTGACGATTTCCAGGACACCGTACACTTTCTCCGTTTTTAAGGGGATTGCCATGAGGTTTTTGGTAACAAACCCCGATTTTTTATCAGTCCCCTTAAAATGCCCGCTATAGGCGGCAATATCATTAACAATCTTCGCCTTTTCACTGAGAAAGACGGTTCCCGCTATGGAAGACATGGGTACCTGTATGGTCTTAATGGCCTGACTGGCTTCACCGGTCAAGCTCAGAAAATTCATGATGTTGTCCACTTCGTTGTAAACAAAGATGGAGGCCGCTTCTGCGTTGAGATAAGAACAAATCTTCAACTGAATCTCTTCCAAGAGGTCTTCCAGATTCTTTCGGCTGTTGAGTTTGGCGCCGATCGCCAGTATGGCAGTTCTTTCTTCGTCGCTTAAAACGTTCTTTCTCATCAATACCGCCTCCAGATGAAAAGGAAAAGCATGTTGACCAACAGTGTGAAGAGGCATTTTTGCAGAACCATCTTCTTATTCTGTTCATAGCGCAGGAGTGCAAAAAAGGCAATGAACAAATAGCCGATGCCCCAAAGGAGATGAATCAAAAACGGGAAAAAGGAGATGCCTCTTAAGATATAATCCGGATAGTTTCTCCGATAGAGTTGTTCCCTGGAACGGGGGGAGAACAAATAAAAGAGAATATCGGAGAAATACGAGTTGAGAACCACGACCACCAATGCAATGGCAATTCCGGCCGGAATAAGTGTTTTCTCCTGTGGTATGAACAAAGCAATCCAGAAGATAAAAAAGATGTGCAGTGATTGGTCAATCAGAAAATAATAGCCGCCTTTTGTGAAAGAAACATGTTTTAATTTCAATTTGATATAATCCACAAAAAAATGAGAACACGTCAATAAAAATACCAAAAAAAGACTGTAGACCGTCCACATGAAAAGAATCGCCATGAGTTCTGCCCCGAAGATAATCAAGCAATGGAGCAACAATGCCTTGACCTTAAAATTTTTAAAGCGGGCTATGCGTGAGGTTTGAAGGACAAAATCACCAAGTAAATGCCCCATCAGGAGCAACCAGAAGACATCACCCACCGGATAAAACCTCTTCGAGACAATCAACGATCTGCTTATCGTAAAAGATGTTTGAGAGCTTTTGAACCTTGTGAAGCGCTTCTTCCCGGCTTAATGCGCTTCTATACATCCTTTGTTCTGTCATGGCACAAAAGACATCACAAACGGTTATAATTCTAACCGCCATGGGGATTTCTTCGCCTTTGAGCCCTTCCGGGTAGCCGCTTCCATCAATATGCTCGTGATGATAAAAGGTGATATCGCGTATATCATCGGTGATGGTATGGAAATTACCGATGATCTCCTTGCCGTAATAAACGTGCTTGATAATGATTTGATGACATTCAGGGGGCATCGGTTCTTCCATGTTTAGAATATAATCCGGAATACCGATTTTCCCCACATCAAAGAGCAACCCGCCAATCTTAAGGGCCTCCATCTTTTTTAAGGAAAAGCCCATTCGACCGGCAATGGACAAACCCAGGGATTGAACGTTTTTGGAATGCTTCTCCCCGCCTTTGGTCCGGGCGTCCAGCATGTTCAGCTGGATATCGACAATATCCGAAAACAGCTGCTTTTCCCTTTGTTTTAAATAGGCGTTTTCAATGATGATGGTTGCCACTGAGAAAAAATCGTCCAGGGTCGTTTTAAACTCTGTTTTATCCTGTTGTTCCGTTTGTTTTTCCACCATGAAATACCCGATGACGGTATCATTTTCACGGATCGGATAGATTTGTCCCATTGGATTATGAATCGACTCTTCGCGTGCATGAACAAACGTCACCTGCTTCAGGGAAAAATACCCTTCAGAAAAATGGCAGACATAATTGAGCAGCTTCTCAGGATCATCCGAATATCGATTGATCGATTCAAAAAAGGCAAAAACATTGTTGAAAGTCGCCACCTTACGATCGATTCTAAACATCATCCGTCAGGATTCCTTCCGTCCGGTAGTCAAAAAAAGAGGTATGAATTAACTCAAATTTACTCTTATTATATCATACTGAACGCTCAAGTTGTGGATCAGAGGGACAGGTCCCTTGAACTCCTTCCCTTCTCTATCGGCGTGTTTTAGAATTTTTGCTGAGCATCTTTTTTTTAAATCATAAAAAAGTTTAAAAAACAACACTTTGAGTAAAGATTGAACTTGTAGATTCTGATTGGCAGTCTGGATAAAAACAATTGGGAGAAACGACGGCGCGTATCGTGTCCATAGGCCCAGGTCAAAACCCATAAACCTTTACTTAGGCCTCGTACCACGTCTCTCAGCATGGAGCGGAAAGTGAATTAAACAGCTGATTTCAGCTGTTTTCTAGTCATCTGAAGAGGAGGGGAAATACAACCCCCTCCGTTCATCGTAAATAACTGTTTACCGGGAACTCAATGCACAGTCTTTTGGGGATTTTGTTCAAGAAGCTTGTATCAGAACTTGCAATTGTTTCCCGAAAAGAAGCAATATAGGGGATCTGAGACACTCAGCGATCCCTAAAAAAGAATAGGGTGATTTTTTGAAGCGTTTCAATAAAAAGTTCTACATGATTGCTGTCTTTTCACTAATCACGATTCTGTTGATGACAGCCGTTACAACATTTTTTATTAACCGGAGCAGCCTCCGGGAAAACTATATCGAAAAAACAAACCGGATAAGTCAAGCTGTTGTAGCAGATTCAAAAGAGCCGCTCTGGAATCATGACTTACCCGCGTTAAGGAGCATATTCAGTTCCATCTTACTGATTCGGGAAGTCAGCGGAATAAGACTGGCTGAAATGCCCTCGGGGGACACATTACTGGTTGGGAAGTCACCGGAGGAGCCATTCATCAATACTGTTGCAAGTCATCTCGAGTATAAAGGGGAGGCATTGGGAAAGCTGGAAATTTATTTTTCAAAAGAGCCTCTTCAAAAGGCAACGCTTACACGCTTTTATACCTTGCTTCTCGAAATAGCGGTGTTGATTCTTTTATCAGGGGTTTCATTTTTCTATCTATCGAAAGAATATCCGAAACGGTTGCCCACCCCGGATTCTGATGATATCAGCGAAGCTAACCGCAACGACAAAAAAATGACAAAACAATCACCTGCTCATAATGCGCAAATAGAGATTAAGAATGAGTTTTTGAGAAAGATCGATCAAGAGACGGAAACCAAAAATAAGGAAAACAGAGAAATCACGAACAAACTGTCAAAGATCATCGAAATATCCGGAAAATTCGACAAAGCAACTGATATGAGTCAGGAAACGTTTATGAAAAAACTGTTTAGAAGTGCCTACGAAATAACAACAGAAGCGGATTATGGAAGTGTCTATCTCTATAACGATGGATTTGTGGAGTTTATTGATTCTACGGGACATGATTTGGAAGCCTTACAAAAGACCCGGATACCAAAGAGGTTTTTTATCAAAGATGAGGATAATGACATTGGCATTCGAAAGGATATCATCAATCTCACAATCGAAAAGTTCCCTCAGGATCAGACTGATAATGATCGTGAATCAATTAAATGCTTTAAAAAGGCATCAAGGGCATGCAAACAAACGTTATACTTTGAAATGTACCTGAAAGGGCAGGCTGTTGGTGGATTAAGCCTGGATATTGCAGAAGAAAGCGACAATGAATTTTCTGAAGAATCGTTGACCTCGATGAATGCTTTTAAGAATATTGCAAAGGCCTTTTATAAGATTCAACATTACAGCAGAGTGAAAGATCATTTCACCCGGGATATCATCGTTTCGATCATAAAAATGCTTGAGATCCATGACATCTACACCAAAGGACACTCAGAGAAGGTAGCGTGTTTAGCGAGTCAGCTGTCAAAGCAATTCAACTTTAGTAAAGCAGAACAGAAAGAAGTCTATTGGGCGGGCTTGGTGCATGATATTGGTAAGATTTTAATCCCCGATTCAATCTTAAACAAATCGGGAAGACTCACAGAATATGAGTTCGCGTTCATCAAGAAACATCCGTTATGGGGGTATGAAACACTTAAAACCTCCGAAAATCTATCACATATTGCCGAATATGTTCTCTGTCATCATGAAAGATGGGATGGGGCGGGATATCCCGAAGGGTTGAAAGAAGAAGAGATTCCCTTGGTATCAAGGATTATCACAGTTGTTGATGCCTGGGATGCCATGACTTCTAAAAGATCATATCGGGAGCCGCTTGCATTTAACGATGCCATCAACGAGATTAACGATAATAGTGGAAACCAGTTTGACCCGAGAGTAGCCGAGGCCTTTATTCATATGATGGTTGAGGATAAACAGGGAGCGGAGGTGAAAAAAGCAGCAGGCTGATGGAATCTGGTAATGGAGTCAAAAAAGACTGGAGCAGCTGATATCGGTGTTGCATTTTTTCCTTTTCTCTTTATACATGAGAGAATCGGTGGCTTTTAACAGATCTTCCAGTTGATTCTCTTCCGATGGATAGATCTCACTAAGTCCAATACTGATCTCAATCTTATAAGGCTTCTTGGATTGAGCGTTGTGTTTCTTAATATTTTCTTTTAATCTGGATTTGACCATTTCCGTTGTTTCATTGCCGGGGTTCGTTAACAGTCCGCAAAATTCATCGCCGCCAATACGGGCCAGTATATCCGACTCTCTAAAGGTATTCTTCATAATACCGGCGAGGTTCTTTAACGCTATATCTCCTTCATCATGTCCGTATTTGTCATTGATACTCTTCATATCGTCCATGTCAATAAAGAGAAGTGTTAGTTTTTTTAACGCTCTCTTTGCAATCTGCAACTGTTTTCCCGCTAATATTGTAAATCCCCGTCTGTTGTTTAATCCGGTCAGAGCATCTTCATGAGCCATATTATGCAGTTTGTTTAAAAGCTTGGTTTTTTCGGTTATATCCTCCATGGAGATCTCAATCTTACTCCAGTCATCTTCTTCATTCAGGCGCGTCGATCGAAACATCAACTGAAGCCTTTTACGGTTTAATGTGAAGACTTCCGTCTCTTTTTGAAAGTACTTCTCGCCTGAATACAACGACAGTATTAAGTCGATATAAGTTTGATACATCTCGGGAGAAAAGATCTTATAAAGATTTCCGTTGAGGTCAAACTCTCTTAATTGCGTGAGTGAATGCGCTTCAAACAGATCAAGTGTTTTTTGATTCAAAGATGTTATTTTAATGAGCGATACAAAACGGACGATGATCTCTTCGTTTTTTGTCAATACATCTTCCAATGTGTTGACATCCTGAATAGTCATCTGCCGGATATACTCCAGAATCTCAGAGAAATCCTGTTCCCATAAGGCAATGGGAGAATTATCAAACATCTCTCTGTATTTCTTTTCGGTCTCTTTTAAATAATGCTTTCTCAGGTTGCTCTGTGTTATGTCAATGATGGAAAAGAGATAATATTTAGTCCCTTCAAAGAGCAACGGACTTCCCCGGAACTTCAGATAATAGTTCGTATTAAATTCTTTTCGGCATTCAAAAAAGATCTTTCTGCTTTCACGCGTATCTTCCACAATATTCTCATACGTTTCATCTGTCAGAACACAGGTCGCTATTAAATCCCTTAATACCAAAGGGGTGCGTTTACCAATATTCGGGAAATAGGTATTGACTTTGTTATTATAGTCAATTAAATGCAGCTCGTTGTGATGGAATTTGAATAAAAAGGCAGGGTCAACGTTGTTTTTGACGACCTTTTCCAGAACACTTTTATTCAATTCCTCTTTCAGCTTGCTGCTGAATATGAGATTTAAAAAGTAAGACTTTATCCCCGACATTTTTTTCCTCCTGTTGTCAAAATTGATTTTACAGATATAATAATTGGTGAATTTGAATAAATGTTAAAGTATTTATATTCTTTTCCCGGTTTTACGGTTTGAGGGCGTGCAGATCCCAAAGCAAACGAGAGAATCCTTTTTACAAAACAAGTTACTTGTCTTTATGTTCTTGTTACAGACCGTCTTTCCCGGCTCGGAACGCTTCAGAAAAAAGGTAAACACCCGGGGGGGTGTTTTCTACTTTTGACGCCGCACCCCGGGGGAGGTGCGGCGAGGTTGGGAATGAGAGGGTGCTGCGAGGTTTGGGAGAGCGGAGGATCAGGGGGGACAGGTCCACTGATTCGAGAAATGGGTTCATTTGGTACCGATGAAAGCGTACATCGATAGTTTTGCCTCCGGTTTGAAATAAAAGGTGAGTTCCCCTTTCTGGTTTAATTTCTCAATTTCCCGGAAAGAAGACGTGGAGAATTCAGCTAAAGAGTCCCGGATTCTTGACGCGTTTAACATGTGTTCTATATCCAAAAATTCCTTTTTGATCTCTCTTTTGCTGTGGCAGCAGAAGAAGACTTCATACCATTTCCCTCCCCGCTTAAGATAATTCAGAAGTTCAGTAACAGGTGATTCCCGCTTGTAGATAGTATAGGACTGCGTACCAAACGTACTGTACAGATAATCAACAGAATTGACAGCAACAGGCAACTTCCTGTAGTCTCCACACAGAAAAAGGGCCCGGGGTCTTGACCGGTTCTTCTCAAGCAGTTTTTTAAAATTATGAATCAAGCTGAATCGGGGATCAAGTGCAATATAAACAAAATTTTTCACGCTGCTCTGGAGTTTCTCGATAACCCGATTGCTGATGATCCCGCTGTGTGTCATGGGATCAAGAATAACACTTCCGGAGGGGCTTTCTGCGGCCAGCTTTTCACCAAGCCAGTTCGTTACCGCTGTCAGCGAGCTGATATAACCCGAGGGAAGCATCTCATCCTGATCAATTAACCGCTCATCGTTCTCGAAAAGAGCCTTGTATTTCTCCCCTTCAAAAGGTTGTTTAAAGGGATCATCACTCTGAGCTCCCTCAAAAACAACAATGCCCTCCGCAATTTTAGCCTCATACCCGCAGTCACAGACGAGTCTGCCGGACAGGATTGAATTGTAGTTGACTTTTCCGTTTTCAACTGACAAATTTCCTCCGCATTCCGGACATCTCAGCAGCGGGATCAATTCAAGAGGCAGGCCCAACGGCTTTTCATAAGTTGTGTCAGACTCATCATAATCCCTCAGCGCCTGCGTCCTCTTCCTAATCTCCAGCTTGGCCAAAGACAATTCATTTATCTTATCCTCAATATCACGGTGTTTTTCCTCGAATAACCGGATAATCTCTTTTTTCATGGTTATTGTGTGGTTTGTGGAGATCCTGAAATATGAGAAGTATTTGAGGATCTCATCGATGGTAAAATCCATTTTCTTGAGCAGTAAGACCGTCTCCATATCATCCTGGCAGTTTTGATTATAGTCATACCAATTCCCCACTCTCACCGGTGTGAGCAGTTTCTTATCGGTATAAAACCTTATCGTCTCCTTTGAGACTTTAAACGTTTTTGCAAACTCTCCGATCTTCATTAAATCTCTCCTGATAATCATAAACTTTTCCATTCAATAAGCGCTGTCGTGGAAAGTAACATTTCGTAGTAAAATAATACCACAAAACAGAAGGGAGAAAACACCTTCTGCCAAAAAACCACGGGGACAGTTATTCACCAAGCCCGAAATACAAGCCCTTTATTCATGCTATTATTTATCAAATAACCGATTATAAAAAAGAAGGGATAGGGAGTAATGTATACGATACTGTTGAAAATCTCTCTTCCAATCACCATCTCCCCGAGAGGGATATAATAAGCAGAAGGATGAGAGAAATGATTGAAGTAAATGGAGAAATTCTAAACAAAAGGCGTCACTTGCGTGCCAGGGCCAATTTCTTTTGACACTGATACGGAGGTATTATCGTTTATAAATGGGGAAGTTCCACACGATATGCCTAAGCAGGCCCGAAGGGACAGCTCCGCTGATGCGGAAATCATCGGGCCTGTCCCTTCTGACATTTGAATGATATAAAAAAAGCCGTTCTACCTATGAACGGCTTTACCATTATGACCCGTTATACTAAAAGCAACTGTTTAATCTTTCATTTCCTGATCTTCTGGTGGAGGACCCGTATTAAGGAGAGACAATAAACCACCGGCATAACCTGCCAGCTCTTCATCGGAAAGGTCACCGTTTTTCTTACTTAGTAGTCCAAAGGCTTCTTCCGTCTCCTGATCAGTAAGACCGACACCCCATTCATCCGCTCTGTTTTTAAGCTGCTGCTTTGTCTCACAGTCTCCCAATTCTTTCAGCCAATCCTTACCTATTTTTTCCTCTGCAACCTTCATTTTTTCCAGTAAAGCCTGTGTCATAAATAACACCTCCTTTAGCATGAACTTTTTATCATTGATTGATTATATCATGCTGTGTTTTACGTTTTTTTTATAATTATATATCATTAAACATTTATTTTTAGGAATCAATATTCCTGTACAGGTGGTGAGAAAAGACTTGCAAAAGATAAATCAAGGGTGTTTTCCGATCTTTTAACAGGAAGGAATCCCCTTTTCTTGGTTCACGTATTAACTGTTTCTGTGAATAGTAATGCGGGGTTTTTCGGGGTCTTTTTTCAAAAACCTTGCATCAAACGTTGGTTTTATTACCGGCAAACTCCCGATTAGAGGGATCCCTGAGTTGTTCGGCAAACCCTGGAATACAAACTTGAGTTGGAATCCTCCGAAAAAGAACAGGATAAAGCAGAAACTGTC
>CAZVWW010000061.1:0-13757 GCA_964631265.1 uncultured Thermotogaceae bacterium | reverse complement strand
ATCCACACGGTAGGAGCGGGCGGGGGGTCTATCGCCTATCTTGATAACGGCGGTGCCCTCAAAGTCGGTCCCCGGAGTGCGGGTGCAGACCCCGGCCCCATCTGCTACGGTCGGGGCAACGAGATAACGGTCACAGATGCCAATCTCTTTCTGGGACGATTAGTGCCCGGCCATTTTCTCGGAGGGGATATGCAGCTCAGCCCGGAAAGACTCAAACGGCACTTCTCAGCTCTCGGAAAAAAAGCCGGTCTGAATCCTCAAAATCTCGCAAACGGTATATTTGAAATCGCCAACACGGTGATGGAAAGAGCTGTCAGGGTCATCTCGGTAGACCGCGGACACGATCCGGCGGATTTCATCCTTGTATCCTTCGGGGGTGCCGGCGGATTACACGCCGCCTTTCTGGCCGGGCTCCTCAACATCCCCCGCGTCCTGATACCAAAGGATCCGGGCATATTATCGGCAAAAGGCATGCTCCTTTCAGATGTTATCAAAGACTATTCCCGGACCGTCATGTACGGCGGGGAACGGTCTTATGAAGAACTCTCACGAGAATTTGATACCCTCCGGCAAACAGCCGTCGAAGAGATGTTGAATGAGGGGCTTGAACGGGAAAAGATAACTCTAATCCCCCTGGTTGATATGCGATACAGGGGACAATCATACGAGTTAATCGTGCCCTTCAACAGGGATTTCCGGAACGAATTCCATCAGGCGCATGAGAAACGGTACGGTTATGCGAACCGGACCGGAGAACTCGAGATTGTCAACCTCCGTCTTTCTGCTGTTGGCAAGACAGAAAAACCGGCGATCAAGAAAAAGCCGGGTTTTTCAGAGCAGCCGGATGAAAGGGTCATACTCGAGAAGGTAAACGTCACCTTCGATGAGAGTACTATTCACACACCGGTCATAGACCGGAAAGAACTGAGACCCGGCCACACCATCAACGGTCCTGCCATTATTGTTGAATACTCCTCTACGATTGTCATCCCCCCCTTAATGTCAGCCGGCGTTGATCCTTTTGAAAACATTATCATAGAAACAAAGGAGCGTTGAGTATGCATTCCGTTAATCCCGTACAACTCGAGATCTACAAGAACAGATTCTCCTCCGTTGCCGAGGAAATGGGCATGACATTGAATCGAACGGCCTTTTCACCGAATATCAAGGAAAGGCGCGATTACTCATGCGCCATCTTTAACGCCGGGGGGGAGATGGTGGCCCAGGCGGCACACATCCCCGTCCATCTCGGCTCAATGCCCATGTCGGTCAGGGAGGCCATCAGCAATATCATGCTCCGAAAGGGGGAGATGGTGATCCTCAACGATCCCTTCAAAGGGGGCACACACCTTCCCGATGTTACCCTCGTTGCTCCGGTTTACAGCGGGAACTCAGATGAGAACGGCCCCTTGTTTTATATCGCAAACCGCGCTCATCACTCGGATATCGGCGGGATGAATGCCGGATCGATGTCCCTTGCCACATCCATTTATCAGGAAGGTCTGATCATCCCCGCTGTCAGGATCATTAAAGACAACCGGATTGATGAGGAGATCATGGCGTTCATACTGAGCAACGTGAGAACGCCGGAAGAGAGAAGAGGCGATTTCTCGGCCCAGTTTATGGCCAACATAACGGGCATCAGACGAATCGGGGCAATGATTGAAAGGCACGGGATAGAACCGGTTATCCTCTACTCTAATGAAATGATCAATTACTCGGAGAAGTTGATGCGCCGGACAATCAAGAAGATCCCGGACGGGCATTATTCGTTTATCGATTATCTCGACTCGGACGGTATTAGTGACGAAAAAGCGGCCATCAGGGTGAAAGTGAGTGTAAATGGTGAGGAGGCGGTTGTTGATTTTTCTAAAACCTCCCGGCAAGTTCGGGGTAGCGTCAATGCCACCTATGCCATAACGGCTTCAGCTGTATTATACGTCTTCCGTTGCCTTGTTGAAGCCAATATCCCGACAAACGCAGGATGCCTCGCTCCCATCCATATTATAACGGAGAAGGGGAGTCTGCTGGATGCGGAAAAACCTGCCGCTGTTGCGGGCGGAAACGTTGAAACCTCACAGCGGATTGTTGATGTTTTACTCGGGGCACTGTCAAAGGCCATACCGGAAAAAATCCCGGCCGCAAGTCAGGGAACCATGAACAACATCGCAATAGGGGGTATAGATGAAAGAACAAAAAGGGCGTACACCTATTATGAGACAATAGGCGGCGGAACAGGTGCAACTCGAAATTCAGACGGGGAAAATGCCATACACTCGCATATGACCAACACGATGAACACCCCGGCCGAAGCGATCGAATACGAATATCCATTTCGAATAAAGCGATATTCAATCAGAGTTGACAGCGGTGGAAAAGGAGCATTTAACGGTGGTAACGGAATAATAAGAGAGTTCGAACTGCTGAACGATTCCGAGGTCAGCATGCTCAGTGAGAGGCGAATAACAAGACCCTACGGCCTGCATGGGGCAAATCCGGGTCAATGCGGCGTTAATCTTTTTACAGTGAACGGGGAGATTAAAAAACTGCCGGGTAAATTCAACAGACGATTTGTCAAAGGTAGCGTTATCCGCGTTGAAACACCCGGAGGTGGTGGATTTAACCGTTAATTTTTCAGATTAACTCAAGATTTTTAAGCTTCTTTTCGATGGCATCCCTTTCAACGGGTTTAATCAGATAGCCATCACAGCCACGAACATAGCTTCTCTGTATATTCTTCTTATCACCGAGCGCCGTTATCATTACAACCTTTGGCGAATTTTTCTTTTTCAGACGCTTGATCCTGGCCAGGACATCGTGGCCGTCCATGCCGGGCATCATGATATCCAGGGTGACAAGATCGTACGGCTCGCCTGCCGCACCGGCCTCTATTACCCTGTCAAGAGCCTCCATGCCGTTATCAGAATGCTCACATTCGGCATATTGGCTGAAAACACTCTTCAAAAGTTTCGTTGTGACCGGATCATCTTCGACAATTAAAAATTTCAAAACATATCACATCCCTTTGATTATTATATCACAAACGAGTATAATCTTCAGGTTTTTCAAACGAAACATTTCCCTGCAATCCGTCCTGGAACTGTTTGAGTATCATTTCTCTTGAACGTTCTATATCAGGCTTTCCGCCTTTGAGAAGAAAGCCGCGTTTCCGGGCAATATCCTGGTATAATTCCGGCAGGTTAAGGAGTTGCTGAGTATCTTTAACACCCAGTTTGCCAAGTATGTCAGTCTTTCCGCATTTCTTTAAATAATCAATCAGATACTGTATGGCCTCATCCTTTAAATCCGGTTCTCCCTTAATGCTACCCGACAGGATGAGTTTGTATCGAATCTCATCGTTAAAGATCCTGGAGTACAATATGCCCGGCGTGTCTAACAACAGAAAATCCGGTGTTACGTTGATCCATTGAAGGCCCCGGGTAACGCCGGGTTTGTTGCCAACCCTCATGCTCTTCTTTCCCATGAGTTTGTTGATAAGAGTGGATTTGCCCACATTCGGAATCCCGACAATCATTGCCCGTTTGAAAGCTGATTTAGACGGAATCTTATTCTTCAGGATATTCAGTGTCTTCTTTAGGCTCTTCGGTGATTTTTTGACCGAGATCGTAATCGCAGTCTTTCCAATGCTTCTATAGTATTCAACCCATTCGTTTGTAATCACAGGATCGGCCAGATCGGATTTGGCAAGCAGTATAATGGTGTGTTTGTTGCTAAACAGGTCCTTGAATTCATAAGCCCGGCCTGCATACGGAATCCGTGCATCCACCATTTCGATGACAGAGTTGACCGCCTTTATCTTTTCCCTGATACGGCGCTTTGCCTTATCGATATGCCCCGGATACCACTTTTTTTCCATCAGGGCTCTTCCGTATCCGCAGGCAAGTCTGAGTTGACGGTACCGAAATGATTAAAGGGCCAGAAGATAAGAAGCGGTCCTCCAACGATGTTCTTTTCGGGGACAAAGCCGAAATAACGGCTGTCAAAGCTGTGGTTGGAGTTATCCCCCATGAAGAAATAACAGTTATCCGGAACTTTTAGTTTCACATGATCTCTCTCTTCATCATACCAGGCGTATTCGCTGACCGCCATTGAATCATAGACACGTTTATAAGCACTTCGATAATCAAGGGCAGAATTGTAATACTCAAAAAACTTTTCCTGCTGGGCTGAGAGGCCCGGGTATTCATCGGGATAGGCCATCTTTCGATAGAATTGGGGATCTGTAAATATTCCGGCTTTGGAATACTCTATGCCGGCCAGTTTATCCGGTGTCTCGCCGTTGACAAGAACGCTGTAGCCGTTATTCCCCTCAGTCCGAACCAGTTCTATCTCATCCCCGGGTTGACCGACAAGCCGTTTAACGTACATCACATGACCGTCAAATTCCTTTGGAGAGAATGCATTCATAAAATGATCAAAGGGCCTCAGCATCTTCTGAGCTTCCTTGTCGACAAACGGGGTCCAAAAAACAACGATCTCCCCATGCTCGGGCTCCCGTGCCTGATAGGTGATCGTTTCAACGAAGAGTCTGTCTTTTGGGACGATCGTTGGAAACATTGATTCAGTCGGTACCATCATGGTCTGAAAAACGAAAAGCCGTATGATAACCACGGCTACAACTGCGTATATCAAGGCCTTGACCCATTCAACTGTCTCTTTTTTTGCCTTTTCTTTCAGATCCTTTTTTTTTGATCTCTTATTCAAATGTCCTCACCCCGCGTTATAAAAAAACGGGGAACCCTTTTTTACAAAACGGTTCCCTCTGTGGTATTATGCTTAAACCTTCCTTCTGGTACGTCTCTCTTTTATCTTGACAACACCGACGATATCCCTGATGTAGAATATCTTGGCTCTTCTGACCTTACCGCGTTTGAGAACCTTCACATCGGCAATTGAAGGACAGTTGAAGGGATAAATCTTTTCAACGCCGATCCCGTTTGCCCCGATCTTCCGAACGGTGAATGTCTTTGAATTACCAGACCCTCTCTGCTGTAAAACGATTCCGTCAAATCTCTGGATTCTTTCCTTGTTGCCCTCTTTAACTTTCTGGGAAACTCTGATGGTATCGCCAACGCGAAAAGCGTCGAGTTCTTTTTTGTCCTGCTGTTCTATCGCTCTGATAAGTGCGTCTGACATTATCATAACCTCCTTATAAACCTTTTTTATTCGTTTTGTTTATTTTCCGTTCCGGGAAATATCTGAAACATCCTCACCGATAAGCCTGTCCAATATGATAGCGACAGCGCTTCTGACGGAGAGATGATTAAAATCCCCTTCCGCCCTCACGGGTTCAAGACTGTAATCACAAACATCGAGTATTTCATTGGGCAGGCCGTGGCCTGTTCCGAATATGATGAGAATCGGACGGGACTCATCCTTTATCACTGTCTTCATATCGCTGAATGTAATGGTGTTGGGTCTCATTCTGGCTGATGTATAGACAATCAGAGGCTTCTCCCCGTTCTTCTCATTGATATCCCTTATCACGTCTTCAAAGTACTCTTTCAGATCGACTAATTCAAGCGCCTGTGTCCTGTTGGGATTATGTTCACGACCCGACCCGTGAACCCAGAAACGTAGCACCCGTCTTATAATCTCCTGCTGCGCAGGCAGGTTTGTGACCATGTAGTATTTCATGATGTTATAGGTCCGGCAGCTCCGGGCTATATCGTGAACATCGATGTTGGTTACCGCTGTCGAAATGATCTGATTCTCTTTTCCCAAACACGGGTAGTGAATCAGTGATACGTATAGATTATTCAGCATTTTCATACAACTCCGTGATCAGTTTAGCAAGCTCTTTTTTCTCTTCGGAATCAAAATCCCTTCTGGTAAATTGATCCGGTCTTTTCAGGGCTGTTCTCAAAAGCGAGTCTCTCAGGCGGGCCTCTCTAATCAGTTTGTGATTGCCATTAAGATAAACCTCAGGAACCTTTTTGCCCTCTATCTCTCTTGGTCTTGTATAATTCGAATGATCGAGTAGTCCGTTGTAAAAAGAGTCATTTTTGACCGATTCAAAATTTCCAACAACGCCCTTTTTGAACCGGCTGATCGCATCCATCATGATTAAAACCGGTAGTTCTGCCCCGCTGGTTACAAAATCGCCAATCGAGATCTCCTCATCGACAAGATCCATTACCCGTTCATCGATCCCCTCATATCGCCCACAGAAAAACACAACTTCTCCGGCATCTGCCAGGCGCTTCGCAACGGACGAATCAAATCGTTTCCCCTGAGGAGAGGGGAAGATGACATGAGGATCCTCAACGCCTTTACGAAAATCATTGTAAAACTCATAAAAGGGCTCCGGCTTCATGACCATTCCCGCTCCGCCACCGTAGATAGTATCGTCGGTGGTTCGGTGTGTATCGTGGGTATATTCTCTGAGATTGACAACATTCAGATTAATCAGATCGCTCTCAATGGCCCGACCCAGAATGCCCCATTTCACCGATTCCTGTATCATTTCCGGAAAAACGGTCACAACCGTGAACCTCAATGGACTCTTCTCGTTCATGGTCAGTTCCCGGATCCGGAATAATAATCCGGTTTTTTGACGACAATCTTCTTTTTATCCTTGTCAAAATCAACGATGTATTCTTTCACCATCGGTATTAAGATCTCTTGCTCTCTCTCCTCGTATGGATCCGCATTGTCGGGAAAGATCGAGAGGACATTTGCAGAACCGGTCTTTTCAACCTCTCTCACCTTACCGAGATAATTCCCCGCATCATCGTATACCTCACTGTCAATGACCTGGTAGAAGTAATACTCATTCTCACCCGTTTGCGGTAAGCGGTCAAGATGAACAAAGATCTCAAAACCCTTGAGCCTTCTCGCCTCTTCAATTCCCGTATACCCTTCAAATCTTACAAGCAGATGCTTCCCCGCCTGCCTGATGGAGGCCACCGTTGAGATCAGGTGTCGTCTCCGCCGGTTGTTGTAAAGCAGATACTCCTCTCCTTCGCAGAAGACATCCATATAGTTGGTATAGGGCTTGACTTTCACTTCGCCTTTCAAACCGTGTGAATCTTTTATAATGCCAATGGCGATGGAATTCTTTGTAATATCTCTGATATCCTGTATCATCCGTACTGCTCACTACCGTTTCACTTTTAAAATGAATTTCTCGTTCTTCTCGCCGGCCAGGGAATTCAGCATGATGTTGATCGATTTGATCGTCCTGCCATGCTTTCCGATGATCTGCCCGACATCCTCTTTGTTCAGGTACAACTCGAATACCACGTTGCCGTCTTCCCCCTCAAGCTCATCGATATTCACTTCCCGGGGGTGTTTTACAATTCCTTTGACGATGGTTTCGAGTGCTTCTCTCATTTTTCGGCCTCTGCCTCTGTTTCTGTTTTGGTCTCGGCTGCTTCTTCAACCTTGTCAACGCCGACCTCTCTGGCCTTGTAGAACCTCTCCATCACACCGTGTTTCTTAAATAGACTCTTGACGGTTGCTGTGGGCTGTGCTCCCTTCAGAAGCCACTCGATTGCCCGGTCAACATCCACCCTTGTCAGCGCGGGATCCTTGATCGGATTGTAAAAACCGAGGGATTCAATGTACGCTGCATCCCTTCTCTTCTTCTTGTCCATGACAACCACTCTGTAAAACGGCATCTTTTTCTTACCCATACGGGTTAAACGAATTCTAACCACTACTAAAAAACCTCCCTTTGTATTTTTATCATTCTTAAATATTGTGATAAGCCCTGCCGGGGCTCTATAAATGAAAGATCAAAATCCCATCGGGAATCCGCCGCCGCCCATATTCCCCATACGGCTGAGTTTCCCTTTGTTCATTTTTTTCATCATCTTTTTCATCTGATTGAAGTTGTTGAGAAGCTTTGTCACTTCTGAAAGGGCTCTTCCGCTACCTCTCGCTATCCTCTTTTTTCGGGAATAATTGATGATTCTCGGGTTTCGTCTCTCTTTTGCCGTCATGGATTGAATAACGGCCTTCATATGTGTGAGCTGATCCTCATCCACATCCAGATTCTTCATCTTGTTACCACCGGGCAGCATCTCGATGATGGAACGCAGAGACCCCATCTTGTTGATCTGTTCAAGTTGATCCAGAAAATCATCGAAGGTAAACTGAGCCTTTCTGAATTTCCTTTCCATCTTCTTGGCCTCTTCTTCATCAACCGATCCCTCGAGTTTCTCGATCAGGGTCAGCATATCGCCCATTCCGAGAATCCTGTCAGCCATCCGCTCGGGATGAAATTCCTCCAGACCATCGGTCTTTTCACTGACACCGACGTATTTGATGGGTTTCCCGGTTACCTCTCTTATGGAGAGGGCAACACCGCCACGCGTATCCCCGTCAAGCTTCGTCAGGACAAAACCCGTTACCTCGAGGCGTTCGTTGAATACCTTTGCCGTGTTGACGGCATCCTGTCCAATCATCGAATCGATGACCATCAGGATCTCATCCGGTGTGGCCATCTCCTTTATCCGGTCCAGTTCTTCCATCATTTCGCCGTCTATGTGGAGCCGGCCGGCTGTATCGAGAATAACGACATCGATGTTCTTTGCCACGGCTTCCTTCTGTGCTTTCCTGACAATCTTTTCGGGATGTTTTCTGTCTCCCGTAAAGACCTCTACGCCAATCTCTTCCCCAAGTATCTCCAGCTGATCAATGGCAGCCGGCCGGTAGACATCGGCCGCGACAAGCAGGACCTTCCGGCCTTCGGACTTCAATTTTCTCGAGAGTTTGGCTGCCGTGGTGGTCTTACCGCTTCCCTGAAGACCCACCATCATCACATAAGACGGGCGGTGCACAAAGTTCAGCTTCTTGTTCTGCTCACCCATGAGCTTGATCAGCTCATCCTTGACAATCTTAATAAACTGCTGATCCGGCGTCAGGCTCTTCATGACTTCCTCGCCGGTCGCCTTCTCCCGGACCTTCTTGATGAAATCCTTGACAATCTTATAATTAACATCAGCCTCAAGCAATGAGAGCTTCACCATCTTGATGGCTGACTTTATGTTCTTCTCAGTAATCTTCCCCTGACCTTTAAGCGTTTTAAAGGCCTTGGACATCTTCTCCTGCAGATTTTCAAACATCAAATTCTCCTCTGAGTTTGCATAATATTACAAAATAAACACTTTTCATTGAAAAATTCATAAAACCAATCATTTTAAAACCGTTGAGAGTATAACGGAAAAATCGGTTTTAGTCAACGCCCTGGTATGACAGCTGAGAAAAACTTCAAAAAATTTTTGTTGACGATTCCTTTACGATTACCCCTTTTCGATTGTGAAACGATTCATTTTTAGTTTTTCACTCTGTGAGCTTCAATTTAAAACGGCCACTAAAATCATCCGCCATCTCAAACTCAAACGCCACTCCCATCTCTTTCAACATCAAATAAACATGCGAGAGGACAATGCCGAGATCGATGGCGTTTATTTCCGCTTTTTTAGTAACTCCAACCACCAAAGCGTTATCCTCCTCTTTGAAAAACCAGGGTTGCCGGTTTATCCCCGAGGGGGCAAGCCGTGCCGCCTCAAAGCATCGTTTTGCCGTTTTTGAAAGGTTCTCCGGCGCCTTATCTGTAAACGTCTCCAACGGCTTGCGCCTGCCGGAGCCGACCGCCATCTTTGTGAAACCATCCACAAAGCTCTTCTTTTTTCCTTTGCCGAACCGGATGATTGCCGGTGTATGCTCCCCGGTATTTAAGGCCTTCCAAAGCGTCTGATATCCTTTATCCGTGAGTTTCAGGATAATCTGCTCGCCTTCAAAACCATATCTGACGAGTTCCTTTTTATCATCCGATCCCTTCACAGCATAGATCATGCCCGTGGCCTTGTCGTCATCCTCGACCTGCCAGTCAAGTTTGAGCCCTTCAAATGGATCGACATTTGAACAGATTGCCAGGATCTGTTCTCTCGTCTCTTTATCCAACGGCTCTTTATGATAACTCCTGGTTGAATGCCGCTTCTTAATCGTCTCAAAAACACTCATTTGTTTCACCACCCGTTTAATAATGAAGTAATCACTATTATACACGATGAAGGGGGGCAGAATCAGGGGGGGATCAGGGGGACAGGTCCCTTATGATATACTTAAACAGAAAAAAACACGAACGGGAGTGGGAGAACATATGAATAAAGACTACGGAGTGCTGTCAAAAAAGAAAGAGTTTGAAGTCCAGAAGGAGATCGTATTAGACCGGTTGGACAACCTCCTGCCTGAACTGATGAAAGAAACAGACATCGACTGCTGGATCGTGGCATGTCGTGAATACAACGAGGACCCCGTCTTTGGTTCACTTATGCCGCCAAAGATACTCAATGCGAGAAGGCTGAGTGTTCTCGTTTTCACACTGCAGGACGGAAAATTCGAGCGGGCCCACGCGTTTCCATACGATATCGGCCCCTTTTACAAGGGTATTGCCAAAAAGAGGGAAGATCCGTTCCGGGCCGTATCAAACTACCTGGCCAATCAGAACATAGAGAGAATCGGCATCAACATCTCACAGGATTTTGCATTTGCTGATGGTCTGTCAAAGGGGTTACATGAACGCCTCTTAAAAGCATTTTCACCTCAGCTCAGAGAGAAGCTTGTCCCGGCCGAAGACCTATGCATACGCTGGCTTGAAACCAGAACAGACCGGGAATTTGAGCTCTATCACCGAATCAACGCCATCGCCCACGGCATCATCAACGAGACCTTCTCTAAAGAAGTCTGTTATCCTGAAATCACAACCAACAGTGATCTTGAATGGTATATGATCGAAAGGATGACCGATCTCGGCCTGCCTTTCTGGTTCTCACCGGATGTTTACATTCATCGGGGCCAAGGCTTTACGGACGGCGTCATCAAGAGAGGAGATATCCTCCACTGTGACATGGGTTTTCATTATTTCGGTCTCGCATCCGATACACAGAGACTGGCCTATATCCTGAAAAATGACGAGCAGGAGACCCCCGATTACCTGAAAGCAGCCTTTCAAAAGGGGAATGAGTTTCAGGACATCGTGGCCTCAAACTTCGTTACCGGGAAGACGGGTAATGAGGTGCTGAGACAATCCGTTGAAGAGGCGAAGGTCAGAAATCTCAATCCAAATCTTTACACCCATCCAATCGGTATTCACGGGCACGGGGCCGGACCGACAATAGGGCTCTATGAAAGAGAGGAAGAGATCCCCGTTCAAGGCGATAGAAAGATTCATCCAAACACATGCTATGCCCTTGAACTCAATGTGCAGATCCCTCTGAGCGAATGGAACAATCAAAAATGCGGAATATATCTTGAGGAAACCATCGGATTCGACGGGCAGAAGATCATCTACTTCGACGGGAGACAGACGGCGTTTATAGAGATAGACTAAGGACTTAGAACGCTTTATAAGGAAAACACCCAGGGGGGCGTTTGGTTGATTATGCACTCCGACCCGGGGGGGTCGGAGCGAGGATAGAAATAGTTAGAGGGTTGGAATGAGGAATAACGCTTATTTATTGATATAATGCCATAAAAACGAGTAGCTGGGAGGAAACAAAGTGAAGAAGATTGCGGTAATAGGATCGGGAACATCGGCCATTGGTTTTTTAAACAGAATCATCAAGACAGACCGGAGAGACCTTCAGATCGATGTCTTTGAACAGGGAAGAGATCTTGAAGAGAGGATCAATCACAACGATGTGATCAAGGGATTCGGCGGGGCCGGAACCTTCAGCGACGGAAAGCTCTCGATGGCATCAAGCATCGGGGGAAACATCGTCGATCTCATCGGGGAGGACAAATATGAGGCGTATCTCGATGATATCGTCGAACTCTGGACAAGGGGCAAAAAGGTCGAGAAATCCAGCATCATTGACGAAGAAGTCCAGCAACTGGCCCTGAAATTCAGACAAAACAACCTCAAGCTCCGGGTATCGGATTTTTATCATGTCGGGACCGACACCCTGCAGGACGTGCTGAAAGAGATCCGAAATGATTTGGAAAACGCTCCTGTTGATATCCGGTTCCACTTCAACGAGCATTTCGACTTTTCTACGATCGAAGCATACGATTACACCATTATCGCCACGGGACGATACGATAACAAGACCGCAAAGCAGATCCAGGAACTGCTGAGAGTCCTGCAGATTGACTACACGGAGAATAAGATCGATATCGGTGTACGATACGAGGTTCCTTCCGAGATAACGGACTGGCTCACCGATCTCCTGTATGAATTCAAGGTCCTGGGATATTCCGACACTGAAGAAATCGTTCGGACATTCTGTGTCAATCCAAAGGGATTTGTGGTTGAAGAAGGCGGCAAGGATTTTTCCCTTGTCAACGGCCATTCTTTTCTCAAGAGGAAATCCAACAACACCAACTTCGCAATACTCGTTACCCAGAGGTTCACCGAACCATTCAAAGATGCCTATGTGTACGGCTCCTCTCTGGCAGTGCTTGCCAATAAACTGGCGGGAAAAAAGAGCATTATCGTCCAGCGATACGGTGATTACATACTGGGCAGACGGACTTCGGAAAGAAGACTGCGGAAGGGATTCATGAGACCCACCTTTAAAACGGTCAGCCCGGGCGATCTTAACCTCGTTCTTCCCAGAAGGATTGCAAACTCGGTCCAACACTTTATCGAACAGATGTCGGAAGTCATCGTCGGCATGAACAATCCCGATAACCTGCTCTACGGCATTGAAGCCAAATTCTATTCCACAAAGCCGGTGTTTGACGAACCGTTTAAACTCGGTAAGACCAACACCTACCTCATAGGAGATGCCTCCGGTTACACCAGGGGCATCATGCAGGCTTCCATGTCCGGGGTTTTTGTTGCTGATCAGCTCCTCGAACGCCTTTAAATCAAAAAAGCGGGGAGGTCTTTCTCTCCCCGCTTTTTTCTCTTTATACGTTCAAGCTTATAGCTTCTTGTGACAGAACCACCAGTCGTAGCAGTTATCCTTATCTTTTCTTTCATCGGCTGTCTTTTCGTCTGAAGGAGGCGGCAGAATAACACCGTCTTTTATGAGCTCATTTTCAGGCCAGTTGGCCGGCATCGCAACCTTGTTCTTGTCGGCAACCTGAAGCGCTTTAACGATTCTCAGAATCTCGTCAAAATTCCTGCCAAGTTCCTGTGGATAGTAGAGTATCGTCCTGATCTTAGCCTCGGGATCAACTACAAAAACGGCTCTTACAGTATTCGTTCCCTTACCGGGATGGATAATGCCCAGTTTCTTGGAAACAAGTCCCATATCATCGGCTATGACGGGAAATTCAATCTTCTCTCCAAGATTCTCCTCAATCCATTGCACCCATTTGATATGCGAGAAAACTTGATCAATACTCAATCCGATTAGATCAACGTTCAGTTTGCGGAAATCGTCAAATCGCTTCTGAAACGCATAAAACTCCGTTGTACATACCGGTGTAAAATCACCGGGATGGCTGAATAAAATGAACCATTTCCCCTTATAAGCCTCGGGAAGCTCCATCTGACCGTGTGTCGTCTTAACGGTTACCTCCGGGAATTTGTCCCCCAAAAGCGGCATACCATTATTTTCCTGTTCCATAAAAACATCCCTCCATATATTATAATTATCTATAATACAAGACGAACTTTATTAACTTTTATTTCCAACAAACGGAAAATCAGAAGTGGATTGAGAAAAGAGTAACCAAACAAAAAAGGGCCTCAAAAAAAAAGAGGCCCTTGTTAAAAGGAAAAGCCAGGCGATACCTACTCTCGCATGGTATGGTGGCCATACTACCATCGGCCG
>CAZVWW010000060.1:0-13852 GCA_964631265.1 uncultured Thermotogaceae bacterium | reverse complement strand
TTAATGATTGGTGGTGTGAGTATGGAAAGAAAGGTTTATGAACTGAAAGACGGGCCAAAAGCGGTGGGACCGTATTCTATTGCGGCCGGTTACGGCGATCTGCTCTTTGTATCAGGTCAGATCCCCATTGTTCCGGAAACGGGGGAGATTAAGAGTGATGCTTCTATAAAGGAGCAGGCGCATCAATGTCTTGAGAACTTGAAAACGGTACTGGAGGGGTGCGGGTCTTCTCTTGAGCGGGTCATCAAATGCAGGATTTATATCACGGATATGCGGCAGTTTGGCGTTTTAAACGAGGTGTACTCGGGGTATTTCAAGGTTGATCCGCCTGCAAGGGCTGTTGTGGAGGTGGCAGGGCTTCCCAAGGGGGTTGATGTGGAAATTGAGGCGGTGGCCGGGAGAGGATAAGGACTTTTTGAAGGACTTGGAGAATTCTTTTGGGGGGCTTTTAAGAAAATGCAGGAACTAAGGGAAACACCCAGGGGGGGTGTTTGGTGCTTTATACGCTCCGACCCAGGGGGTCGGAGCGAGGTTTGTGTGGAGGATTGGAGCGAAGTTTGAGAGGTGAGGATCGGAGCGAGGTTTCAGGCTGCAAGCCGGGGGCGGCAGCCGGATTATATGTTTTTTCCTTATTGTTTTTGGCCTAAGAGGGTTGTTCCCGGTTTGAGTCCCTTCACTAGATATAAATCGTCTTTTTTCTCCAGGATGTTGACGTTGATAAAATCATTATCAGCCGTCTGAATGCGGCCTTCTTTAACGAAATCGTCCGGGATCCAGGAAAAGCCCGATTCATTGTAGAGGATCTTTAATTCACAAAAGAGTTTGTTATCCAGTTCATTCTTGATGCGGTTGATTGTGAGGGGTAATTGAAGGTATAAGCCGTCTTCTGTTTCGGTTGTGTCGGGTTTTTCTATAACGCCTTCTCGTTTTTCTGAGCCGGTGATGCGGTATGTGATGTAATCCGCCTTTTTCAGAATTTGGGCTGTTTGTTCGTCAATCTCTGTCAATAAACGGGTATCTCTTTCAGCCAGGACGATGAGAGGGGTTCCTTTTTCGACGAAGAGTTTAGTGATGACCGGTATGTCAATGATAATAGCATCGACCGGTGACTTAATGGTGGTTTTGTCGAGGTTCTTTTCCGCCAGGCGTACGGCGTTTCTTTTTTCTTCTTGTATGGCTTTCCCGGCGTTGAGGATGGATACGGCCAGTTCTTTTTTTGCCTTGGAGAGTTGGAATGCTTCTTCATCTTTCTCAAGTTCGATGAGAATATCACCCTTTGTCACTTCCCGGCCTTTGGAAACCAGTATTCTCTCAACAAAATCATCAACCGGTGACAGGATCCTTATCTTTTCTTCAAAGCGGATGTCTCCTTCTATCTTCTCCGTAACGACGCGCTCAAAGGTCTGGATAACCATTTCCGGCTGTTTGTTGAATATCGTAATAACCATCAGGAAGAATGCAATGAACACAATACCAATGAAGATAAAGAGCTTCTTCATCTTTTATGATAACCCCAGTTTGGCCTTAAATGTCTTTAAATCCATGACAAGTGCCCCGCTATTCTTGGCGATTGGCTCAAGGTGTTTGAATTCCTGATCAAAGACGGCGATATCAGGGCTGTATGCCAAACCGTCTCTTATTTCAAAGTTATGCATCTTTGAGAGCATCTCGATCTTTAACCAGGCCTCTTCATCTTCTGTCAGGATAGAGATGACTTTACCCTCCAGGAATTTAGCCTGGTTTTCGTTCTCCGTTTTTTCCCGTTCTTTCTTCGTTGTTTCTTCTTCTTTTTCTTCTTCCGGCTTTGATTGATTGTCCTCTAAATCCGGGGTTTCCTTAGAAACATCCCCTTCATCCATAGAGTTGTTATCGGATTCTTCCTCTTCATCGACAAGAAAATCCTCGTCAAACTCTCCCGGTTGTATGTCATCCGGATTGGTTTCCACCGTCATTTTTTCTTGAAGCTCTTTTTCCTCATGGTCTTCTGTTGCTTGTTTGTCAGAGTCTGGTGTTGCTTCTTTTTTCTGACGGGCATCGGGTTCTTCTTCTCCATCTTTCATGATAGCCTCTTCAGCTTCTGTTTTCATTTTTCTGAAACGGCTGGCCGGTATTGCATTGTTCCGCTTGACCTTTATCCGATCTGCTTCATCTTTAAGGATGAATTCTTTGGAGCGTCTGAGTCTGTTGATTAAGTCTTTGAAGTCTTCTTTTTCCTCCCGATCGAAAAGAAAATATCCGGATGAGATATTGGTGGATTCAACAATGCGTATTAGAATGTGTTTTTCTGCCTTGTTCAAGTCAGCTGTTTCGAGCTCTTCTCTTTCTGTGGGTTTAGGAACGGGCTCTTCTTTGCTCTCCTTTGTGTGATCGATGAATTTTATTCCCGCTGCAATCTCCTCTTCAGATTCCTGCTCCTGTTTTGGCTCATTCTCATTCTTTGCCTTCTCCTCTTCTTGTATAATCATGGAATCCAAAAAGCTGTTGCTGTTGTTCTTTTTCTTTTCGTTCTTTTCCTTTTTCGGTTTCTTCTCGGCCGGTTCCTGAGGCTTTTTTTTCTTCTTGGTGTCATCGACAATGAGCGATTCCAGGACTTCCTTTTTCTCCGTTGGCGCTTCGGGAGGTTCGGTCTCTTCCGTTTGTGCGTCTTCGTTGACAGTGTCTGATCCATCCGCCGTTGTCTCTTTTTCGGGGGTGACTTCCTTCTCTAACACTTCCGGGTTGCTCTTTGTCGGAGTATGATCCGTTTCAGTCTCTGTCGCCGTGTCGCTCCCCGATGTGCCTTCTTTTTCGCTAACCTCTTCTTGCACAGAGGTCTCTTCGGCTGTTTGCTCTTCACTGCCCGTCGCAGCGGGTTCCTCTCTTATCAGGCTGTACAAAACTTGAATCTCATCCTGATTGAGAAAGGAAAGGAAACGGTTGCAGTACGCTGCGAATTTTTCAAGGCTTTCCGTATTCTCAGGCTCCAATCGTTTTTGGAGAAGCTGCGGGTCAAGCCAGTTCTCTGGAAAGAGGCTGATGAAATCGTCTGTAATAACAGGTGAGTAATCATAAATTTCTTTCAGGAGTTTAAGAAAGGCCTTGTAATCGTCAAGTGCCGAGAAATAAACCTTGTATGCCCTTGATTCTGTTACTTCCTTTTTTGTGATGATCAATTTTCCCAATTCGCTGAATAAAAGAGTAAAGGCAGTTGTGATAACGTTTCTGGGACTCTCTTCTGCGGGTTTTTCGGAGTCCTTTGAAAAGAGGGAGCCCTTTTTGGGCTTCGATTTCTTTTTGGAATCCGGATGTTTGATGTACATCATGTTGACCACATCATGAGAAACATAGACTTTTCTTTCAGGAACGAGGTGTTTGTAGAGATTCAGCATGATGGGGACTTTTCTGGACCCTTCATCAAATCGAACCAGTGGTGCGCCCGTGTTTTCCACAGAGCTTCTGAGCTGCCCGATGTTAAAATCCTTCGAGCCCGCCAGGGATTGAAGGAAGTTGTAGGTTTGATTTTCGTTTAACAGAAACGGTTGTTTCATGAGTTCTTTTCTCATTAATTCTGTGAAGCGTTTCTTGTTGATCAGAAGCGTTTTGCCTTTTTTATCCTTGCCGATTGACTGAAAACCCAATCGGTTGTTTTCGATGAGTTCAAGGAGCCATTCCCGGACGATGTTCTTCATCATCGGGCTCTTGATCTTCAGCTTCTTGAATAGATCATTCGTTGAAAATCTGCCGGTGAAATCACTGCAAATGTTGTTGATGAGGGATATGAATTCATTCTCGGTCTGCAGATTCATTCGAATCAACTCGCTTCCACAGTTTGGTTAAGGTGTTTAAAGATTCTGCGCAGTAGTCCGGTTCAAAGTCATAGTCCTTCAGTTTCTCTTTTGACGTATCGCCGGAGAGTACTAAAAGGGTATCGATTCCGGCTTGTTTTCCCATTTTGATATCGGTGTACATCCTGTCTCCAAGAAATATACTCTCTTTTCTGTCTCTGGAAAAGCTCTTTAATGCATAGTTGATAATCTCTCCGAATGGTTTGCCGAAAATGATATCCGGTCTTCTTCCTGTAGATTTTGCAAACATCTCGATAAATGAGCCATTATCCGGAATCAGCCCCTCCTCAGAGGGACAGTTGATATCCATATGGGTAGAGAAATATTTGACATTACTTTTCAACGTCAGTGCGAAATTCTTGATCTTCTCGTATGTCAGGCTCGTGTCATAAGCCATAACGGCTATATCCACGCTCATTTTCCTGTTTCTGTCTAAAGGAAGTACGATGTCTACTCCACCTTCTTTCATTTCTCTGGCGGCATCGTAGTTTCCAAGATACATCACCTTTGCCCCCGGATGGTTTTCTTTTAAGTATTCCATCGTGACCTGGTTCGAGGAGATGATCCGTTTCATTTCAGTCTTGATGCCATAACCTTTCAATTTACTGTGATAGTGCCGTCTGCTCTTGGAGGAATTGTTCGTAAAAAAAGCGTAATCAATCTCCTCTTCCTCGAGTCTTTTTATCAGATCATTTGCTCCCTTGATCAATTGTTTTCCAATGTAAACGGTTCCATCCAGATCAAACAAAAACAAGCTCTTTTGGGTAATCTCGTCCGGGAGATTACCCATTTCATCCAAGTATATCATTTACCTCTCTCCTGTCCATTACAGTATAGGATTTAGAAAAACTGCCGGGGTCGGAAATCCACTCTTTGACCGACTTCGTGGCCCTGCAATCGTCTTCGTTGTACAGGAGCAGGGCCTGGAGATGCTTTTTGTTCCCCGTTTTCTTCCATCTTCTGTATTCCTGTATCGAGCTCCTGCCGTCAAGACCTATCCGCCATCTGAATCCGATCCATTTCGCGATCGATTTCAGTGAATAATGCCTGAGGGGGGTGACAATGTTGTTCTTGACAATTTCATATACGTCCAGCATCTTCTTTCTCTGGAAGTGTGTATCGATTTCATGTGAGAGTTGCGACAGAACCCTGTATTCGTATTCGCAATAATGATAGAGTCTTCCCTCGATGGAATCCACAAAACCCAGTATCTCCCCGATGTTTTTTTCTCTGGATTGCTCATCGTCCAGAAGAAAATACTTATAGCGATCATTTTCCAAAAAGCCGAATAGATACGGTGTGTCATCCGCTTCGATATCGAAGTATACACCACGTTCTTTGTCAAGCAATTCTTCCGGAGGTTTTAGAAAGATGGCTTTGTCCTCAACATAAGCGTATGACTGGAGTTTAAGGGAATCGATGTTTTTGATGGATCGTCTCAATTCATCGGTCAGTTTGAGATTCAGCAGGTCCTCCAATGTTTCAACGCCGATCTTGCCGAGTTGTCTTCGCACCCCTTTTCCCGCCCCTCTAAGGTGATCGACCGTCATCTCTTCCCTGTGCTGGTTCTGCCGGTGGTGACATTTGTCCCAGTAGATACAGAAGTTGCATATTCTGTGTCCCTGAGGGGGAGGAGGTTTTTCAGCATCGTTGATGCCATCGATATTGTTTAAGAGGTCTTCGGCGCTATCCAGAGAGATCCTGACCGTTTTGAGATTGTCCTTACGGACGAAAAGGACATTTTTCGAGACTTCAATGCCTTTCTTTCTCAACATCCGATAAAACAAAGAGGCAAGGGAACGATGGCGTTTGCCGGGATTTCGGGACAGATGAGAGATAATCATGTGATAGGTTCCCTTTTGCCTGATCAGCCCGTGGATGTGGACTGAGAAACGATAATTTCCGTATGTTCCTTCAAGTTTGGGTTGAAGGATATTCTCCCTCTTCCGGAGATAACGGGCTGTTTTCTCAGGGTCGTTCGCTGCGTCACACCACTCAGTGTTGCTGAAATAGGTAACCAGATTTTTTAATCGGTCCTGTTCAAGGGCATTCTCCACTATCTGGGAACTGTTTTTATCCTTCATGTGGAAGTAAAACATCCTGGGACAAGCAAAAAGATAGTAAATCTCGTTATTACTGATGGTCTTTTCCATGTTTACAAATCATCCTCTATTTTCATTTACCGACGCAGAAATCAGAGAAGAGCGTTTCCACAATATCCTCATTGTAATCTCTGCCGGTCAAACCGTTCAACAATAAGATAATCTCCCGTATCTCCTGGGCGATGATATCCATCGTCACACCGTTTTTGATATCTCCTAATGTTTCTTTTAAAAGTCTGTTGGCTCTGTTCAAAACTCTTTGTTGAACCCGGCTGAATATCATCGATTCAGCGTTCACTTCTATAAGCTTTTTCACCGTGTTATGTATCAGCTCTTCAAGCTCCTCGACCCCTTCACCCCTCAGGGCAGAGATCACATGCACATCTGTTATCTCATTCAACCTTTTTTTGAACTGTGAGATGCTTTCTTCAACGTCTTTTTCGGCATCTCTCTCTTGTGTGAGTGTATCTGATTTGTTTAACAGGACCAGGACTTTCTTCCCCTGTTGTATGAAATCTTTAATCAGTTCGATATTACTTTCTTCTATGTTCCGGGATATGTCGAAAAGAAACAGGACAAAGGGCACATTCTTGACCAGTTCTAAGGTCCTCTTGACCCCGATCTTTTCGATCTCCTCCTGTGTCTCCCGAAGGCCGGCGGTATCGATGAGATTAATGAGAATACCGTTTATGTTGAGTTCGGCCTTGATATAGTCTCTTGTAGTCCCCGGGATATCCGTGACGATGGCCCTGTCCTGTCTGATCAGCCTGTTCAACAGTGTCGATTTTCCCACATTCGGAGAGCCGAGAATGGCCGTGTCAATGCCTTCCTTTAATCTTATCGCGTTGTTTGCCGTTTCAAGGACTTCCCCGAGTTCCTGCTGAAGGCTTTTCAGTTGTGAGAGAATCTTCTCCGTTTCGGAGGCTTCGTACAGTTCGTCTGGATAGTCGATCTGTACTTCAATCATGGAAGCGCTCTTCAGGAGACCCTTTTCAAGTCCATGGATAAAGTTTGACAGCTTGCCATCGAGTTCGCCGGCAATATACGCTGCCGCCTTTTCGGTCTTGGCATTGATCAGATCGTTGATGGCCCGGGCCTTGATGAGATCCAGCTTGTTGTTTAAAAAGGCCCTGTATGTAAATTCACCGGGTTGGGCCGGATCAGCCTTCTCCAGTAGATTTTTGTAGATCATCTCGGTTACAACTCTTCCCCCGTGACAGAAGAACTCAACCAGGTCCTCGCCTGTGTATGAATTCGGTGCCTTGTAGAATATCATCTGGATTTCATCGATTAACCGACCGCTCGTATCAAACCATTTTCCGAAATAGACTCTTCTCTTTTTGATCTCCCGCCGGAAATAGTCCTCACTTTTTCCGGCATAGCCTGCCGGTTGAAAATACTCCAATGCAATCTCGAGGCTTTCATCTCCGGTCAAGCGTATAACGGCGATTGCCCCTCTCCCCGGAGGTGAAGAGATAGCCGCTACGGTCTTTCCTTTGTTTCCTTTTAACATTACAACTGCTCCATCTTTTGCGGAGCCTCCACACCGAGTAGATTTAATCCATCGGCGAGTACCTTTCGAACTGCAAAGGCGAGATTCAGTCGGGCATTCGTCAAATCGGGATCTTGAGCATCCACAAATACGTTTTTATTATAATACTGATGAAACAACGCGGCGAGTTCATACAGGTAATTGGTTAATTTATGGGGAGAATTGGTCTGTATAACCTCCTCGAGATTATCTTTGTAGAGGAGCAGCTCTCTTATCATCAGATTGTCGTCTCTGCTGCCGAGTCTGTCAAGGTTTTCTGTTTCGTTGAAGGCCACGCCCTTTTCTTGCGCATTGTCAAAGAGGCTGCATATTCTGGCATGGGCATATTGAACATAAAAGACGGGGTTATCCATGCTCCGGCTTCTGGCCAGATCGATATCGAAGATCAGCTGACCGTCCTTGTCCACCATGGCATAAAAATAGCGTGTTGCACTCTTTCCAACCATCTCAATCAGTTCGTTGAGGGTGGTGAAGGTTCCGGCTCTTGTTGACATCTTGACTTCTTTCCCCTCTTTTTTAAGAGTAACCATCTGATGGAGGATAACGTTGAAGAAATCCTCCTCAAATCCAAGCGCCTTCATGGCAGCTTTCATCCTGGGGATATGCCCGTGATGATCTGCCCCCCAGATATTATAGACTTTGTCAAACCCTCTTTCGTGCTTTTTGTAATGGTTGGCGATATCGGTGAAAAAGTAAGTTGGCATCCCATCTGATCGGATAAGGACTTTGTCCTTTTCATCGATAAACTCCGAAACTTTCAGCCAGAGGGCGCCTTCGTCTTCGTACAAATACCCTTTTTCAGTGAAGAGTTTCCTGACCTTTTCCACGGTTCCGTCCTCGAAAAGGGAGCCCTCGGAGAAATAAACGTCGAAGTGGATATCGAGTTTTCTCAAAGTGGCTTTGATGTGATCGAACATGGCGTCTTTGGCCTTTTTAAGAAAAAACTCTTCAATCTCATCGTTCCATTGATCGACGTATTGATCGCCGATTTGAGCTTTAACTGTTTCCGCAAGCTCGATGATATACTCGCCTCTGTATCCGCCTTCGGGGATCTCGTTTTCAACGTCGAACAACTGATTATAGCGCACCCAGAGAGAGCGCGACAACATCTTCATCTGCTTACCGGCATCGTTGAAATAGTATTCTCTTGTCACATCAAAACCGAATCTTTCGTATACGGATGAGAGGACATCGCCGATAACGGCCTGCCTTCCGTGTCCAACTGTGAGCGGACCGGTGGGGTTGGCGCTGACAAATTCCAGCTGAATCTTTTTCCCCTTGCCGTAATTTAATGAGAAGGCCTCTTCGTTTGGTTGATTGAGGATCTCTAAGAGTTCTTTTCTGTAAAATGCCTCCGTTAGAAAGATGTTGATAAACCCCGGACCGGCGATTTTGACCTCTTTTATAAAATCATACGCTTCAAGTTGTTTACTGATCTCTGCTGCAAGTTTTCTCGGTGGTTTTTTGGCCACTTTAGCTCCAACCATTGCAAGATTTGTCGAGAAATCTCCGAAGTCCCTGTTGGGAGGGACCTCAACTCTGAATCCCTTGATGTCACCATCAATTTCAAGGTTCTTCAGTGTCTTGTGAATCTCCCCGGCAAGCCAGTTCTTGATCGTGTCAATCATTATTGTCACCCTCTCTTTTTTGAACAGTTCCAATTTCAAGATATCGCTTTTCATTGTCCACTATCTCGTATTCTATTCTGTAAATCTTCACCGTATTCTCTTCACCGAACGGGTATTGACCCACGAGTTCCCTGTTATAATCCGGATCGGCTTCCTCTTTCAACGTTATATACGCCATCAAGTCATTTCTCAAGGCCGCCATTTCCATCTGGAAACGCCGCTCTTCTTTGAGTTTTATTACACTGCCGGCCATAATGCCTATTGTCAATCCGACGATGACTAACGACAAGATGACTTCAAACAAAATGAACCCTCGCCTCATTTCCATAACGCACCCTTGTCCTTTAATCAAGCTATATGTCACTGCTATTATACATCATAACGGTTAAATGTGAAAAAGTTCAAAAGAGACCGGATTTTTAATCGACAAAATCGACCGGGGTAAGATGAAAAAATCAAAGATTTGACTTTTTTTAAAAAATGTGGTATAACATAACAGTGCGAAAAATGATGGAGGAAAAAGATATGATGGTATTCGATGTCAAAGCAGCGTCAAAAGTGAATTATTCATACTTCTATTTTACCTGGCAACCGCCCTCGGGGAGGACGGCTTGTCGGTTTTGACATAAGAAACCACAAGAAATACCCTGAGGGCATCTGAAAAAGATGCCCTCTTTTTTTTACAAATTTGAGGCTTGGTTTTTTAAAAAGTCCCTGCAGGTGTTCAAAAACACACAAAACTTGAGGAGGAAAAGGTATGAAGAAGTTAGTTGTTCTGTTAATCGTTTTGGTTTTATTTTCGGCGTTGACCCTGTCAATGAAGCGGATCGGTATTACGGCAATATTAGAGCATCCCGCTCTTGAAGCGGTGAGAAATGGGATTATCGACAAGCTCGAGGAAAAAGGGATGAAAAAGGGTGAGGATTTCACAGAACTCTATCAGACAGCACAGGGAGATATGAATATCGCCATATCGATCGCCAAGCAGTTTGCAGACAGTGATCTTGATCTGGCAGTTGGCATCTCAACACCCTCGGCTCAGGCACTGGCCAATGCAATCAACGATATTCCCGTTGTCTTTTCCGCAGTAACAGACCCGGTTAGCGCTTCACTGGTTGAGAAACTGGGAAAAAACAAAGGGAATGTAGCAGGTATCAGCGACATGACGCCGGTTCGTTCACAGATCAGACTCATGGACATGTTAATGCCGGAGGCGGATAAGGTCGGTATCATTTACAATTCAGGAGAGGCAAACTCGGTTTCGATAAAAGAGGCTGCCAAACGGACATGTGACGAACTGGATCTTGAACTGATCGAGGTTATCGGCAGTAACACATCCGAGATGATCAACGCCCTGAACTCCGTTGTCGATGATCTCGATTTCATCTATATCGGAACAGATAACACGGCGGCCTCCAGTATAGAAGCCATCAGTAATATCACAAGAACTGCCGGGGTTCCCATCGTGGCCGGCGATATTGATATTTCCCGGGGCGGTGGAGTCATCGGGTTCGGCTTTGACTATTACAAGGCAGGGTTGGAAACCGGTGAGATCGTATACAAGGTCCTGAACGGAACGCCGGTCAGCGAGATTGAATCAAGGCTGATCAATGCCTCGTCACTGATCCTCTATGTTGACAAGGATCTGGCACAGGAACTGGGCATCGAACTCCCCAAAAATGTTCTTGAAAAAGCCGATATCGTTGTGGAAAACGGAGTGGAGAAAGAGCAGGAATAAGGCATTTTTTGTTGAAGACATCACACTGAGGTGAAAAAGAATGATTGCAATCTTAGAACAAGGCTTGATTATTGGAATAACAGGACTGGGTGTTTTTATAACATTCAGGATATTAGATATGCCGGACTTGACTGTGGAGGGCTCCTTCGGACTCGGAGGAGCTTCCACCGTAGCCCTTATCGTCGCCGGCCTCGGACCGGTTGCCGCTATCCTGCTGGGTATGCTCTTCGGTGCCTTATCGGGGTTGGTTACAGGCCTTATACACAGAAAGCTAAAAGTTCACGTCCTGCTTGCCGGCATCCTGGTGATGACGATGCTTTATTCGGTTAACATCCGGGTTATGAACGCCCCCAACCTTCCGATCCCGAGGACTTCGGAGAGCACCAAGTTAGGGAGTTATGAGAGTATCACGGGCGAGGATCCTCTTGCCGGTATCCTGGGCGATTCAGGGGGAGATGAAGCAGCCCCGGCTCAGGAGAAGAGAACAGAAACAACCCCATCTAAGGAAAGAAGGTTGAACATCTTCAGCAACAACCGGGACGGGTCGGATCTCATCCTGATACTGGGTATCATTGCGGTTCTACTGGGTATTTTATTTGTTTTTCTGAAAACCGATCTCGGAACGGTTATCAGGGGATTCGGCAGTAACAAACAGGGGGTTGAGGCCTTTGGCATGTCGATGGACTTTATCAGTCTCCTTGGTCTGGCCATTGCCAATTCTCTTGTGGCCCTTTCCGGGGGATTGTTTTCGATGTACGGGGGATTTGCTGACGTCACGATGGGACAGGGCATGATTGTTACAGGGCTTGCGATGGTGATGGTCGGAGAGATATTGTTCGGGCGTTTCAAACCTGTTTTCGGGCTGGTAGCCCCTGTGGTCGGCGGTATTGTCTATCAGGGAATACTGGCACTGGTTATGAGATACGGTTACAAGGTGGGGTTCCGGGCCAGCGACATGAAACTGATGACATCTTTGTTCATCATCAGCGTTATCGCTTTCAGTCTTTTGAATAACCCCAATAAAAAGAGGAAATTTAAAGGTAAGGTGAAGTCATTATGCTCAAACTCGAAGACGTAACGGTTGTTTATAATCCCGGACAGGATAATGAGAAGATTGCTTTAAAGGAAGTCTCGATGGAGGCCAATAAAAGTGATTTTGTCGTGATTGTGGGATCAAACGGAGCCGGGAAGTCAACCCTTTTGAATATTGTCCTTGGGAAACTGGAACCAACCCGGGGCAGGTATTATTTGAAATCCCAGGAGATCAAAAAACCATCTATCTCAAAGATGGCACATCTTATCGGCAGGGTTTATCAGAATCCCAATTCTGGTGTCTTTTCAAATCTCACCATAAGGGAGAATCTCAAGATTGCCTCGAAGAAAGGGAACCGGGGTTTGAAATTCAGCAAGGTGCCGAAAAAGGCGATCGATCTCCTGAAGGAACTGAACATGGGTCTTGAGGAGAGGATGGACACCGTGGCCGGTGAGCTTTCAGGTGGGCAAAAGCAGGCATTGGCAATGGTCATGGCTGTTATTACCGATCCGGAAGTTCTTCTCCTGGATGAGCACACGGCGTCTCTCGATCCGAAAAGCGCTTTGAGAGTGATGGAGCTGACCAAGATGATTAACGAGGAGTACGATGTAACCATCCTGATGATTACTCACAATATGGAATTTGCAGAAAGATACGGGAACAGAAAGATAGAGATCGATGAAGGTATTGTCAATGAACATGAACCGATAAACAGACTATCAACAGCCAACGTTAGAGCGATGTAAACCTCCTTTAAGACAAAAACGGCACTGTTGTCTGGACATGCCGTTTTGTCTTTTATTCCGTTACCTTTTGTCACTCATTCAATAATGCTTTCCAACCACCCTTCAATAATAGCAGAGACCTCATCGGGCGTCTCTTCATGGGGGACATGACCGGTCTCATCGATGAGGTAATAATCAATAAGGTCATTATCGGAAACCAGGGTCTCGATTTCTTTATCGTCGATGACCGCGTCGTATTTACCCATGATGACGAGCGTTGGCACATCAACTTTTTCGAGGACGGGTTCCATGTTAAAGTCGCCCTGATTCAGCGTGAACTCGAAAAGTGCCTTGTCCCAATCATCAATTTTGGTGAATTTCTTATACTCTTCGCGAAGTTCAGGGGTGATTTTCGATGGGTCGTACCAGGATTCGTCAAGCCCTTCTTCGAGTCTGTTTGCCAGAGCCCCCTTGAAAAGAGAGGCGGTGGCCCGGAGTATCGGATTTTTGATAAATCTGGCAAACGGGTTTTCATCCAGGTAATGAAAGAGGGCGGGCGCGATTAATACAAGCCCCTTTACCTTTTCGGGATACTGATCGTAGAAGTCAAGCGCCACGGGGGTTCCAGCGGAATGCCCGATAATGATCAGCTCTTTATCTTCAAAGCCGAGCTCTTCGATCAGGGCTTTTGCGAGTTCCGACTGATAATAGAAGTCATAGGGATTGTAATCGAAATCCTTTATCTTCGGCACTCGCTCGGTTAGCCCGAAGGCGGGTCGGTCATAGGCCAGGACGGTACCTCTGTTTGCCAGGTCTTCTTGTACAAAAGACCATGTGAAGGTGCTTGATCCAAAACCGTGGAGCATCAGGAAGAGTGTGTCGGTTTCTTCCCCGAAAAGATTGTAATGAACGGAGAGATCGTTGATTTCAACGAACTGGCTGTCCTCATCTGTGAAATCCGTGTTCTTTGCAGTGAAAACTGTTATGCAGGTCATTACCGATACAAGGAAAATGATGGCGATTCTTTTTCCGGACATAAAAGCAACTCCTTTTTCAAAATGAGATTGGCAAACACACGATGATTCCCGTTTGCATGTAAGAAACGTTTAACGAAACGATTATAGCATTTTTTATTGTTATCACACACGCATCCGCTGTGTTAGAATAAAACCGGGGATGGTTTCATCTCTAATCCTGAAGTATGAGAGGTTGATGTTATGACTTTTGAATGGGAAGGTATTATTACTTTT
>CAZVWW010000059.1:0-13945 GCA_964631265.1 uncultured Thermotogaceae bacterium | reverse complement strand
GACGGTTCTTGTTGCAAATGTTTCATTTGCAACAAGAACCGTCCCCGCTGCTGGTGCGTCACATCCCGGTTATCAGTAAGCTAACCCGTTTTTTCATAGAGAAAACACGCCACCTTATGCCCGTTTCCCATATCGTAGAACGGGGGCATCTCCCGCTCGCATCTTTCCATTCGCCGGGGGCATCTTGTGACAAAGGGACATCCCTTTGGAGGCGAGTACTGGGAGGGGAGTTCTCCCGTGTCTATAAGGTTGTCCATCTTTTTGTCGGGATCCGGTTCCGGGATGGAGCTTAGGAGTAACTGTGTGTAGGGATGATATCGTTTGTCGAATAACGCTTGTGTTTCCGCCATTTCCAGAATGCTGCCGAGATACATGACGGCGATCGCATCACTGATAAACTTCACAACGGAGAGATCGTGGGATATGAAGAGATACGTCAGCTTCAGTTCCTCTTTTAGTCTCAAAAGCAGGTTCATGATCTGGGCCTGAACAGAGACATCCAGGGCGGATGTGGGTTCATCGAGGACAACGAACCTGGGGGATGTAATCATCGCCCGTGCAATCGCTATCCGCTGTCGCTGCCCCCCTGAAAACTCATGAGGATACCGGTTCATATGTTCCGGTTTCAACCCCACCTCAGCGAGGATGCTGCGGATCATCTCCCTTTCCTTTTCCTTTGAATCGGAGAATTTGAATATCTTCAAAGGGCGGCTCAGTGTTTTGTAAATAGACATCCGTGTGTTCAGCGATGAGAAGGGATCCTGAAAGACGATCTGGATATTCCGCCGGAGTCTTTTAAAGTGTCTTTCTTTCAAAAATGTGACATCGCGTCCTTCATAGCTGATCGTGCCGGAAGTTGGTTCAAGGAGTTTTATCAGGAGCTTTGCGATGGTCGATTTCCCGCAGCCTGATTCTCCCACAAGACCAAGCGTCATCCCCTCTTCAATTGTAAAAGAAACGTCTTTAACAGCCGTTATCGTGGCCTTTTTACCCATTGCGCCTCTATTGACCTTGAATTTCTTCTGAAGGTTTTCAACTTGAATCAGATCCATTATGCATCTCCCCCTTCAAAAGGATAAGGATTAAAACAGTTAACCGTGTGACCGCTGTCATTTTCCACCGGACTCTGCGATGGGATGGACTTGTCACATCTTCCTTGAATCATCCGATCACATCGCGGATGAAAACGGCATCCCGAAGGAGGCTTGATCAGGTTTGGAACGGTTCCCCGTATGACATTCAACTTTTTCTCCTTTTTGCCGGTCTTTGGGATCGCCTTTAAAAGTCCGTGTGTATAGGGATGAACGGGATGTTTGAAGATTTGTCCGGCGCTTCCATATTCGACAATTGTTCCGCTGTACATGACGGCGATGTTATCACAGTTCTGAGCCACAACGCCAAGGTCGTGGGTGATGAGCAGTATGCTTAACTGAAACTTTCTCTGCATCTCTTTGAGGAGGCCGAGGATCTGCGCCTGAATCGTTACATCGAGTGCGGTTGTGGGTTCATCGGCAATGAGAAGTTCCGGGTCACAGGATAGTGCCATCGCTATCATAATTCTCTGTCGCATACCGCCGGAGAGCTCGTGGGGATATTTTCTGAGAATCTCCCGTCCGTCTTGCAGTCTGACGGCAGCCAGTGAGTCAACAGCCTTTTGTATGGCCTTTGTTTTCGGCATCGGATTATGGGCGTATATGACATCCAGCATCTGTTCTTCAACTGTGAAAACCGGATTGAGGGAGGTCATTGGCTCCTGGAATATCATGGCTATATCCTGCCCTCTTATCTTTCTCAGTTCTCTCAAAGAGAGTCGCGTCAGATCGTTGCCCTTAAAAAGAACCTCTCCATTCAGTATCTTCCCGGGAGGCTGGGGGATCAGTCCCATGATCGAATGAGCAGAGACACTCTTGCCGGAACCGGTTTCCCCGACAACTCCAAGCACCTCTCCTTTGTTCAGTTTATAGCTGACATCCTCCAGGGCCTTCACTTCACCATCTTCGGTATCGAAGTAGACCTTCAGATTATTGACGCTGAGAATGGGGTCGGACATCCAATCACCTGTCTTTCAATCTCGGGTTGAGGGCATCGTTCAACCCGTCGCCGAAATAGTTGAATCCCATGACGATGAGAAAAATCGCCAGTCCGGGAAAGATTCCCAAATGAGGGGAAACCTGCAGATAAGTTCTGGCAAGACTCAGATCCGTTCCCCATTCCGCAATCGGTGGTTTGACACCGAGGCCCAGAAAACCGAGTCCTGATATGCTCAGGATGGCAGTCGCCATACGCAAAGAGGCCTGAATGATAATCGGGGCCAGGGAATTCGGCAGCACATAACGGAAGAGTCTTGATAACGGCCCCTCACCGATGGCCTTGGCGGCATCAACATACTCGTTCTGTTTGACGGAGACCACTGTGGAACGTGTGATTCTCGCAAACTGAGGTGTTGAATAGATGGCGATGGCAATGATCAGATTGGTGGTACCCGCCCCGATAATCGCGATAATGGATATGGCCAGCAGGATGCTCGGAAAGGCGAGCAGAATATCGAAAAAACGCATAATAACATCATCAAGGACACCCCCGAAAAATCCGGCGATTGAACCGAGGAAGATGCCGACGAGAGCGGCAGCCAAAACAGCAACAAATGCGATGGACAACGATGTCCTTGAACCGTATATCACTCTGCTCAGTATGTCTCTGCCGTATATATCTGTACCAAACCAGTGTTTGGCGGAAGGGCCTTCAAGACTGGCCATATAATCCTGCTCCGACGGGCTGTATGGTGAGATCAAAGGAGCAAAAATGGCCATCAGAACGAAGAGGATGACAAGATAAGTACCAATCATGGCCATCTTATTTTTCTTGATCCGTTTCCATATCACCGATATCGATTCAGGTCTTTTTTCTTTTGCCATCAAATCACTCCTAACTTCTTCTTATCCTGGGATCGAGAAACGCATAGGTTATATCCACGAGAAGATTGACAAAGACAAACGTCATGGCAATAACCATTATTCCGACCTGTACGACCGTGTAATCTCTGGAAAAGATGGAGTCCACTATCAATCGTCCGAGCCCCGGCCAGCCGAATACACTCTCCGTCAATACGGCTCCGCCAAGCATGTAACCGAACTGTAGACCGACAATGGTTATAACCGGTATGAGGGCATTTTTAAGGGTGTACTTCATAATGATCTTCCGGATGTTAATGCCGAATGCCTCTGCTGTCCGGATAAAATCCTGATTCATCACCTGAAGCATGCTCGCCCTTGTCATCCTCGCGATAATAGCGGAAGTGGCCATACCGAGTGTGATGGCCGGCAGAATGATGTGCCTGAAACTGCCCACCCCCCCTGCCGGAAGCCAGTGAAGGGTGACGGAGAAGAGGATGATCAACAGAAAGCCGAGCCAGAAAACCGGCATCGAAACCCCGAAGAGGGAAAAGCCCATAACGAGGTTATCCACCCAGGTGTTGCGTTTGACCGCTGCGATAATCCCGAGACCAATCCCCAGGACAGTTGCGATCAGGATGCTAAGGGATGAAAGCTGGACCGTCTTCATATATCGCGGCATCACCTCCTCAAAGACGGGAAGCTCGGAACGGAGTGACCGGACACTGTTGGTGAATATCCCCGACATAAACTTGAAGTATTGAACGACAAGCGGCTGGTCAAGGCCGAAACGGTCTGTGATATTCTGGATATCCTGAGCGGTTGCATTCTCACCGGCGAGAATACGGGCTGGATCACCGGGTATCATTCTCATCATCAGGAAGATGATGATCGAAACCCCCAGGAAGATCGGTATGATTAACAAAAGCCTTCGAACCAGAAAATTATTCAAATGAATCACCACCATGGTTTAAGCTGAGAAAAATAGTAAAAGAGACGGATCGAAAAGAATCCGCCTCTGTTGATTCAAGAAAATGCTTGTTCATCACTTATTGCTTGAACCACGCATCTTTCACCAGTACGATCTCTATCGGGAGTATGTCAACACCTTCGACATCTGAATTGTACATGACGAGCTGGCTGAGGTTATGCAGGAATACCCAGGCGGCATCGTCAACGATGATTTCCTGTGCTTCGGCATAATACTCATCCGCCTTTTCCGATGTGGTAGCCCTTGCGGCCTTTTCAACAAGTTCGTCGACCCTTTCGTTCTTGTAGAACGTGTTGTTGTTGCCATTCGGGGCAAAGTTGTCGGACGTGAAAAGGGGTCTGAGAACCCAGTCCGCACTACCGGTGGAGGGAGCCCATCCCAGCAGGAAGACCTCATACTCGGCATTCTCCGGCTCCGTGAAGAGAGATCCGACATACTGCCCCCATTCCATCGGTTGAACATCCACATCAATTCCCACTTCCGAGAGCATGGACTGGATGGCGATAACGCTCTCATAATCCTGAAGATATCTTCCCCTTGGTGTTGAAAGGGTCATCTCAAGATTCTCCTGTCCGGCCTCTTTCAACAGTTCTTTTGCCTTTTCAGGATTGTATGGATAACCGCCTGTTTCATCGTAACCCATCGTCAGAGGCGAAAGCGGTGAATCCGAGGGTGTGCCGAGTCCGCGGAGGATAACGTTGCACAGCTGTTCTTTGTTGATGGCATAGTTGATAGCCTTCCTGACTCTGACATCATCATAAGGTTCCTTCAGATGATTGAACCCGAGGAAGATGACTCTCAGGCTCGGTTCAACCTTTAATTCAACGTTTTTGTCGCCCTCAAGTTTCTTCTTCATAATCGGAGGAACTCTCATCGTCAGATCAGCATCTCCGGACTGAACCTGCATCACTCTGGTGATATCCTCGGGAACAACCTTAAAGTCGATACTGTCAAGATACGGCCGGCCCTTGAAATAATCCTCATTAGCCTTGACCTTGATGATTTCCCCCCGTTTCCATTCAACAAACTCAAAGGGACCTGTACCGGAGGGGTTTCTTCCCAGCATGGCGACATCATCGCCGTATTTGTCGATCATTTCGGGGGAAACGATCAGACCGGCACCATGAGCAAGTGTCGAAAGAAAACCGCTAAAAGAGAATTGAAGCTGAAAATCAACGGTATAATCATCCACAACCGTTATCTCCTTGATAAACGGTTTGTAGAGAGACTGGCGCTTAACGGGATTTTCAATCGTGTAATCAAAGTAACGTTTAACGGCCTGTGCATTAAACGGTGCGCCGTCATGGAACTTAACACCCTCCTGCAGATGGAAGGTGTAGACAGTTCCATCTTCAGAAACGTCCCAGCTTTTTGCCAAAGCGGGAACCATTTCCATCTCCGGAGTAAACTCGACAAGCCCGTCAAAGATATGCCGACAGACAGCCTCGGATGGGTTGTCAGTCATGTTGGCAGGCAAGAGGGTTACGGCGTCTGCTCCCATTACATAAACGAAATCCCCGCCGTAATCAGCGGCAAAACCAACGGTTAACAGTGATAGAACGAACAACAATAAAACCAGTTTCTTCATACAGATTCCTCCTTAAAAGAATAAGCGTATTCTGTGAAAAGAACACTCAACGATTAGGGTGAAAAAAATTGCATGTATCAATGTGTTAGTAAATCATTCTTCATCTATAATGTGTTGTTTATACCATTTATATTGGAGTGAGTCAAGGAAAATAATCTTAACCAAAAAGTTTGGTAGACAGAAGTCTCTTCAAAAGCGTTATTGAGCGTGGGATGGCGTGTATGGAAGATTAGGAAACAAAAACAAAACCAGCAGCGGGGGGAGCACCAGCAGCGGGGACGGGGCACCAGCAGCAGGGACGGTTCTTGTTGCAGATGTAACATCTGCAACAAGAACCGTCCCTGCTGCTGGTGCCCCGCTGCTGTGCTTCCCCGCTGCTGGTGGTGGTTTTGTTCAATCAGTCTTTAATCTTAATAAAACCGACGTCCCGTGCTGTTCCTCCGAAGTGTCCGAGTTGATTGTTATCGTTCCCCCATAAGCATTAACAAACGTTTTAACAAGCGGCATCCCGAACCCGGTACCGTCTTCTCCGCTTGTTCCGTCTCTGTGAGTTGTCTTGGAGGAATCAAATAGATTGGGAACAATCGATTCGGGGATTCCGATGCCGTGATCTTTTATTTCCAGAACGGTGTATCCCTTTTCCTCTCCGTTTGCCGGTTCCTTTTTTGCTTGTATGGCAATCTCACTCTCGGGATAGGAGAACTTAATCGCATTGGTCAGGATATTGTTCAGAACTGAATTGACAAACGTTGTCAGTTCAACCTCTACGATGAGATCATCCGAAACGTTATTGAGGATGGTGATGTTTTTAGCTTTATACATGTCTCTCAGCATTCTCAGTGAATTGTCAATTGCTTCTGACAAAATCACTGGTTGCATCTTCATCTGCAGTTGCTTCGACTCTGCGGCTTCAAGCTTTTTGACCACGTTGATGACATTCACGCCCTGGTCAGCACTCTTTTTGATGTACTGTTTTATCTCTCTTTCATCCTCATTCTGCGGTTCAATAATATCTATTGCTCCCAGGATGGCGGTCAGGGGATTGGCCAGATCATGGCAAAGGACATGCAACAACTCTTTTCGTTTCTGACTGAGCTTTTCGATGTCCTTTTGATACGCTTGAATGGTTAATTGATTCCTTATCCTCATGAGTAACTCTTCGGGATTGAAGGGTTTGGTCACATAATCAACCGCCCCTGATTGAAGCCCCTTGACTACATCCTCTTTTTCCACCTTGGCCGTCAGAAAGATCACCGGAATGCCTTCGGTTGTTTTATCCTTTTTCAACTCTTCTAAAACCTCGAATCCGTTCATACCCGGCATCATGATATCCAGCAGTATCAGATTGGGGCGGATATTCTTAGCAAGTCTCAATCCCTCTTTGCCGTTTAAAGCCGGGGAGATATCGAATCCCTCTTTGTCCAATATGCTGCCGAGAACCTGCAGGTTATCCGGAACATCATCGATAATCAATATGGTCTGCTTTCTCTTTTTTTTAGAATTCACGGTCTATCACTCACACTCTTCCTCAATTTTTTTAACAGTTGAAAAAAGACATTCCAATTCTCCAAGATACCCTTAATGTCAAAATCGGAGAGGGTTCCTTTTATACGTTTGACCCACTCTCTAACCGCATGCACAGCGATCATGTCGGGGTCTTCTTCAACCTTTGCTGTAAACGCTTTGCAAGCAGATATGGTATAGTTTTCATTATACGCCTTCCAGGATGCAATATAATGATCAAGCTTTTCGGGACTGACGGATATCGCTTCCTCAATAGCGTGTTCATCCTTCTCCTCGCTTTGATTGCCGGTTGAAACCACCTTTTCATCATATGGCAGATAACGCTGAAGTGTCTTGATCAGTTTGTCTATTTTTATCGGTTTTCCCAGATGATCATCAAAATCTGATTGTATTAATCTGTTTGTATCCATCCTTTTATGTGATGCTGACAGGGCAATCACGGGTGTTTTTGAATCAAAGGCTCTGATCTTTTTTGCCAGTTGAAAGCCGTCCATCACCGGCATCCTTAAATCGGTGATAACAAGGCTATAATTGTTTGTTTTGAAGCGTTCAAACGCTTCTTTCCCGTTGGAAGCAAGATCAGTGCTTAAACCAAAACGCTTCAACAACTCGTACAGAACGAGCCGATTGTTATCAACATCATCCACGGCCAATATCTTTTCGTTTGCTTGAAAGACTATCCGATCCACTTCTGCGATATCTTGTTTTGTTATCTCTTCAGGTTCTCTGGAGCTGATCTCGATGTCCTTTAAAATAACCGTAAAAGTTGTTCCTCTACCCCTTTTGCTTTTAAGCGATATATGACCATTCATCAGCTCAACCAGTTTTTTGGTGATGGGCAGACCCAAGCCGGTTCCGCCGTATTGATCGCTGCTTTGCCCCTTCTGCTGTTCGAATTTTTCAAAAATCTTCTCTTTCTCGCTCTCCTGGATCCCGATCCCCGTATCTCTGACGGTAAACGATAAATCAATTGTTTCTTGTTCGTCATTGGGAATTGCCTGACAAAGCACCTCAATATACCCCTCTTCTGTGAATTTCATGGCGTTTCCGATCAAGTTGATGAGTATCTGCCGAAGTCTCTTGCCATCAAGAAGAAGTGCTCCGGGGATATCCTTGTTACATTCAGCTCTGTAAGCCACCCCCTTTTTCTCAATCTGCGGTTGAAATAGCTGAGTCATCTCTTTCAAGAGAGAGGGTACATTGACACTCTCCCTTTCAATGCTGATCTTTCCGGCTTCTATCTTCGACAGGTCCAGAATGTCGTTGATGAGATTAAGAAGGATATTACCGCTGATTTTTATCTTATTCAGGAAATTCCTTTCCCGGGGGTCTTGAACTTCGCTGTGGAGCAATTCTGAAAAGCCGATAATGGCATTCATCGGTGTTCTTATCTCATGGGAGACATTTGCAAGGAAAGTACTCTTCGCCCGGTTGGCTCTTTCCGCCTCTTTTTTTGCCTCATCGAGTTTATCTATCGTGGACTTTAATGTCTGTTGCGACATCATAAGTTGCTCATTATAACTCGATAATTTTTGATTGGCATGCATCAGCTCGTCTTTCTGATTTTCAATCTTCAGCTTTGACAACCTGTTTTTCAGCATGAAGCGTGACAGAATCAAAGCACCGAGTGTATCCCCGAAGATGGCGATCAAAGACCAGAATGCATGGGGGTTTAAGACAGACCGCTTAATGATTTGAAGGTCTTCTGTGGGAATATGCAAAACCGGTTTCCAATAAGACTTTTCCCCCGTGCTCGCTGTTATCTCATCAACATCCGCAGCTGGATCATCATAAACACCAAACAGGAAGGGGATGGTTTTGAAAGTAAAGATACCGTTTTTATTCTGGAATTGTCCGCTGTCTTTTGTTTTGATTCTCTCCCAGGCTTCAGGATAGCTGTTTTGAAACCCCGGTTTGGCGTTTTCTTGTGAGAGCAAACTGAAACCTGACGGGTTTAAAAGGATTTGATTTGTCGGTAAAAGTTTGAGTTTCAACTGCATAATGCTTGCCAGATCCTCACAAGAGCAGTTTATTGTTAAAAAACCCGCTTTCTCACCTCCTGAATCATGAACAGGTGTGGTAAATCGAAGTATTTGGTCTTGAAACCCCTCCCTTGCTCCTTCTTTTTTTAAGGGAGTCATTTCTTTGTTGATCTTGATGATGACTTCACCGGATTTGTCAATATAGCTAATCTCTTCATAGAGTTCTTTCGTGCTTAAAAAGCTCTCCCAATCTTTTTCAACAGCTCTTCTTGTTTGTACTCCCGGTTCCTTAAGAAAATCCTGGAACCGAGTGTTCCCGGTAAGATAGGAAAAATCCTCATCTAAAGCCCTTAGCTGACCATCCAGATGTTCTTTAAGAGAATCAGCGTAGGCCAGGTGATCATTTTTCAATTTCTCCGTCTCTTTTCCAAAGCTATAATGAAAGAGAATGAATGTCGTCAGTGAAATGATAAAAATCGACGGGATGATGATGGCTAAAAAGACTAAAAAGAAATATCTTCTACTGTTGAAGGATTTTTTCTCTTTGTTTATCAAAAGAATACGCCCCCAAACGACCTCTTTTAAAAAAAGGCATTAAAGCAATCAAAGTATAGCAGATTTGGGTTCAATTCCGAAAACAGTTCCCTCAAATATCACACCTCTTCGTTATTATAATCGTATGCTATAATCATATAGAGCGTCCTGATCAAGTCAGATCAAGGATCAAGGACAGATAAACGGATTGGAGAATCATGGAAATGGGGAAGCAAAACAGAGATGAAAATTACTTGAAAAAAGAGTTATACGATTTGATCAAAACGGACAACAGAGTCTTTGATTTTCTGCAGGACTCTTCATTGGACGGTCTGTGGTATTGGGATCTTGAAAACATGGAAAACGAATGGATGAATCGGAAATTCTGGACAACGCTTGGCTATGACCCGGACGAAATGCCCCACAAATCCAGCGCCTGGCAGAATATGATCAATCCGGATGATTTAAAAAAGGTGGATGTCAATTTACAAAAACACATCGAAAATCCGGATTATCCCTTTGATCAGATTGTCAGATATCAGCACAAAAAGGGATCGACAGTTTGGATACGTTGCCGCGGGTTGATCATCAGAGATAAGAACGGGAAGCCAGTCAGAATGATCGGGGCCCACCATGATTTAACGTTGTTGAAAGAAAAAGAGGAAGAGCTGAAAAAAGAAAAACAGCGTTTGTTCGGTATTTTGGAAGGAACAAATGTTGGAACCTGGGAATGGAATGTTCAGACAGGCGAGACGATTTTTAACGAGAAATGGGCGGAAATCGTCGGGTATTCTTTAGAGGAGATATCCCCCACCACGATCGGGACATGGATGCAGTTTGCCCATCCGGATGATCTACAAAAAAGCCAGGGACTATTGGAAGAACATTTTCAGGGGAAAACGGACTATTATGAATGTGAAACCAGAATGAAACACAAAAACGGCAACTGGATCTGGGTACTCGACCGGGGAAAGGTCATGAGTTGGACAGAAGACAACAAGCCCCTGCTGATGTTGGGAACCCATCAGGACATCACAGACCGAAAGCAGTCACAACTGGAGTTCAATACCCTCTTATCCACAACCCTGGATGGATTTTTTATCACAGATGACAAGGGGAAGATCATTGAGGCCAACGGGGCCTTCTGCCGGAAGATGGGATATAGCCGCGAAGAAATGCTTGAGATGACGATTACCGATATAGAGGGAAAAGAGAGACCGGAAGAAACAAAAAAACACATCCAAAACGTTTTCGAAAAAGGCTATGACCGATTCGAATCCGTCCATGTTACCAAAGATGGCGAACAGCTGGATGTGGAGATAAGTGTTACCTATTTCGATGTGGGCGTGAAAAGACTCTATTCATTTGTAAGGGATATCACCCATAAAAAAAGGGCCAGCAGAAAACTGGCGATGAGTGAGAAACGCTATAAAGGGTTGCTTGAATCGCAGAATGACCTGATTGTACGGGTTGACACAGAGGGGCGGTTTACTTATGTCAACGAAGCGTATTGCGAGGCCTTCGGCAAAACCAGAGAAGCACTAATCGGGAAACAATTCACTCCGCTTGTCCATGAGGAAGACATCGAACCCACTCTGAAAGCGATGGAAAACCTGTATGTCCCCCCTTACCGGGCATATATCGAACAGCGGGCAAAAACGGTTCGTGGTTGGAGATGGCTTGCCTGGGAAGACAACGCCATTCTGGGTGATGAGGGGAATATCATGGAAATACAGGGGGTCGGAAGGGATATCACGGAGTTGATGGAAGCAAAAACAGATGGCGGAAAATGCCAACCGGGCCAAGTCGGAGTTTTTGGCCAATATGAGTCATGAGATCAGAACGCCGATGAATGCCATCATCGGTTTTTCAGAATTGTTGGAGGATCGTTGCAACGATTCGAAAATGAAGCAGTATCTGCAAGGCATCAAGTCAGCCGGGTCGAATCTGTTGAATCTCATCAACGATATCCTGGATCTGTCAAAAATCGAAGCCGGGAAGATGGATATTCAGCTGGTTAATACCAGTATCCGGGTTATTGTAGAAGAGATCCTTCAGATCTTTCGTTTCAAAGCGGAAGAGAAGCATATCGAACTGATTTCGGACTATGATGAACAGACACCTGAAATCGTTATGGTGGATGAATTAAGGGTTCGACAGATATTACTGAATTTAGTCGGAAATGCGGTTAAATTCACCGAAGAGGGGTCTGTGAAAATTGCCATTAAAACCAGCCGTGTGGATGAAGAAAACAGAATTGCAGACTTGAATATTGAAGTGGAAGACACCGGCATTGGCATTTCCGGGCAAAACCAGCGAAAAATCTTCGAATCCTTTACGCAACAGGACGGGCAAAACACCCGAAAATTCGGCGGCACGGGATTGGGATTAACCATCAGCAAGAAGCTGGCAAGCATGATGAATGGGGATATACTGGTGGAAAGCACTCGTGGCAAGGGATCGACATTCACCCTGGCTTTAAAGGATGTCAAGTATGAAACGTGCGATAAGATTTCCCCTAAGCCTGCCCCTGACAAGGAAACGGATTACCGGTTTAAACCATCAAAGGTGTTGGTCGTGGAGGATATGCCATCGAACGTGTTAATTGTCAAGGGGTATTTGGAGCCGTATGATCTGGAGATATCCACGGCAGAGAACGGGGCCATAGCTGTCAATATCGCCAGAGAACTAAAGCCGGATCTTATCCTCATGGATATGCAGATGCCTGTCATGAGCGGTTATGAGGCGACAACAATCCTGAAAAAAGACGAAAAGACAAAAGACATTGCCATCATCGCCCTGACGGCTTCAGCTATGGCCCGGGACGAGCAGGAGATCAGAAAGATCTGTGACGGTTATATCCGGAAACCTGTCACGAAAGCGGATTTGGTTCAGGAACTTGCAAAACACCTTGAAACAGACAATGTTTCAGAGACCGGGAAGAGCGATAAAGAGCTTGGAAAACTCAGTGAAACACTGAAAGAAACCTTGAAAGAACAGATGTATCCAAAATGGAAAGAGATCAACGAAATGATACTGGGAGACGATGTGGAAGCATTTGCAATCCAACTCCAGGAGATTGCAGAGGAGCATGAGGCAAAAGAGCTGATGGAATATGCCAAAGCCCTCCGGCGTTATGCGAATCATTTTGATATCGCCAATATGGAACGGCAGTTCAAGGCATTTGAGGAACTGATCCGGTAAGACAGATCATGTAGAAACAGGAGGAATCACAATGGACGCGCAGAGGATTTTGATCATTGACGATAACAACACAAACATTCAAGTGGCTGCAAACATCATCAAATCAGAGGAGCTGTTGGTCTGGGCCACGCTAAATCCTAATGAAGGGTTGAAAATAGCGGAAAAAAAGCGGCCGGATTTAATCCTGCTGGACATCCAAATGCCGGACATGGACGGATACGAGGTATGCAGGATACTAAAATCAAACGACACGACAAAGGAGATTCCGATCGTTTTTATGACCGCCAGTACAGACGACGAAAGCATCAACAAAGCGTATAAAGCCGGAGCTGTGGACTATATCACAAAACCGATCAAAAAAAAGGAATTGATCGCAAGAGTCAACACACAACTGAGATTATCCAAATTAATCAACGACTTGAAAGAAGCCTCCTATACAGACGGCTTGACAAAGCTTTACAACCACAAAAAGATATTGGAAATCCTGACCTCCGAAGTTGAGCGGGCCAACCGATACAAAAGACCGTTATCCGTATTGATGGCAGACATCGATCACTTTAAACGGGTCAACGATGAGTATGGCCATCTTGTGGGCGACAAGGTTCTCGAAAGACTTGCCTCGGAAATCAAACAGCAAATCAGAGAAGTTGACACCGCCGGTAGATATGGCGGGGAGGAGTTTCTAATCATATTCCCTGAAGTCGCTGGAAAAGAAGCACTCAAGGCGGCCGAAAGGCTTCGCCGCTCCGTCGAAGAGACCAATTTCGATAATGGACTTGCAGTAACCATCAGCTGCGGACTAGCCGAATACTCCGGCGAAGACCCAAGGATACTGGTCCGAAAAGCGGATGACAACCTCTATCAGGCCAAAAACACCGGAAGAAACAAGATCGTCTGAAAAAACAGCCGAAAGGACGGTTTGGCCTGAACCCATGTTCTCACGCTAACTCAAACAGCAAAACCGGGCAATCGGAAACAACCCCGGGGGAGGTTGTTGGTTTGGTCAGCAGTTCCAGGCCGGGGGACCTGGAACGAGAGGGAAGGGGAATGCAAAAAACCGGAGGACGGTTTCAGTCATGGCTCAAGGGACCTGTCCCTCCGGTTTCCATTGCGAACTTCCCCCTTCCCAACCTCGCCATCCCTCCCCCCCTCCCAGCCCTCGCCGCACCGCCCCCGGGGTGCGGCGCCAAAAAAAGAAAACACCCCCCCGGGTGTTTACCTTTTTTCTAAA
>CAZVWW010000058.1:0-13949 GCA_964631265.1 uncultured Thermotogaceae bacterium | reverse complement strand
ATAGTCGAGTGCCATGAAATACCCCTTGATGCCCATTCCACTGATGATTCCCTGGCAGAGCGGGGAGATGACACTCTTTTTTCTGAAATCCTCTCTTGCATAGATGTTTGAAAGATGGACCTCGATGATGGGGACCTCGACGATCTCGAGGGCATCTCTGAGCGCATAACTGTAGTGGGTGAATGCGCCGGGGTTGATGATCAGTCCGTCCATGATGTCCGCTTTGTCGTGGATCTGGTCTATGATCTCGCCTTCATGGTTCGACTGGAAGCAATGCACCTCAAAACCGGCCTCCTCCGAGTGTTTTTCGATCCGGTTGACCAGATCGGGATAAGACATATTCCCATAATGGTTTGGATCCCTTCTTCCCAGAAGGTTGAGATTCGGTCCGTTAATGACCCATATTTTCACAATTTCACCTCCATTATTCAATATTCTTTCTGACTTTGTCGAGATAATGCTTCATTTTTGAAAAGTCGCGCTCTTTGATGATTCCGGTTAATTCCGACAGTTGTGTGTTGATCTTCTCTATCTGCTTGATGGTATAGGGGTTGAAGAGGATCTCGGAGAGCAGATAGTCATCCTCGTTCATGAGGTTTTTGGCAATGTTCATGTGTTTTTTAAAGGTTGTTCCGGGGACGGCCTCTTTTTTCATACACCCGCCGAAGACCAGTGTCGATACGAACGGGGTTGCCAGGGAATAGGCCATTGTCCGGTCGTGTTCGTCGAATGAGTATTCGAAGAGGTTCAGATTCAGATTGCCGTAGAATTGCCTGAAAAATCGCTTACCCTCCTGGTCTGATTCCGAGATGATGACGGCATTCTCGGAGCTGAGATCGTTGATGTTGGCAAATGTGGGGCCGAACATGGGATGCGTGGAAACAAAACGATGGCCTGATCGTTTATAATAGTCCTCGATACCGTATTTAACAGATGAGATATCCGACAGGATGGTCTCTTTGGAGATCAAGTCACGGATCTCCTCAAAGGCCTGGATCGTGTGGTTTAAGCTGACGCAGTTGATCACCAGTTCGGGATCAAAGGCCTTGAGTTCCGGTAGTTTTGAAAAACGGGTTAGGTTGAAGAAGTGTTTCAGCTTCCTGATATCCCGGTCGTAGATGGCCACCTCATGGTCATGACACAACTCCTCGGCGAGCCATCTGCCCATCTTGCCCGATCCGAGAATGAAGATTCTCATAGTGTTGTCTCCTCATAGCACCCCAACAACCGGAAATTCAGTGTTTTTTCCTTGACGGTTTCGAGGACCCTTTGTACTGCCGGGTCACTCTTTGAGCCCATGAAGTCCAGGAAAAAGGCATAGGTGCCTTTCCGGTTGGGGATGGACTCGATCCGGGTCAGGTTGAGATCGGCCTTTGCAAATGCTTCGAGTACGCCGAAGAGTGTTCCCGATTTGTGTGCGGTTGAAAAGACAATGGAGCATTTGGTTCCCTCGCTGTCTTCGGCTTCTTTGGAGAGAATCAGGAAACGGGTCTTGTTGATGTCGTAATCCTCGATCGATTCTTTAATGACCTGGAGGTTGTAGAGATCTGCGGCCAGTCTGCTGGAGATGGCTGCGGCGTTTTTCAACCCCTTTTCAGAGAGCATCTTGGCAGCTCCGGCAGTATCGTAGTATTGGACCGGATTGAGATGATTTCTCTCGAGAAATGACCGGCATTGAGCAAGAGCCTGCATATGAGAATACACGTCGCGTATTTCCCGGTAGTCCGTTCCCCGGAAGGCCACCAGGCAGTGTTCGACCGGGATCTCAATGGCGCCCGTCACATAGAGCGGGGTGTGGATCATCAGGTCATTGACCTGGCTCACAATGCCGCCGAGGGTGTTTTCCACCGGAACAATGCCGTAGTTGTACAGGCCGTTCTCAACCCCCTTGAAGATGTCCGTGAATTCACGACAGGGGATCGGAACGAATTGATGATTATAATGCTTGGCCGCTACTTCGCTGTAGGCTCCGTGTTCTCCTTGAAAGGCGACAATCTCTTTTTCTTCGGACTGGAGTTTTTTGCTCTCGGCGATGATATTTTCATAGAGTTCGACTAAAAAATCACTGTCCAGTAGATTCTGTGACTGCCCCCTGATCTTGTTGTATATCTGCCCCTCTCTCTGCTTGTCTTCGACCCGGGTCTTGAGTTTTTTTGAGAGGATAGCCTGTTCCATCCGGTCGTTGAGGAGCTTGATGATCCTGCCATCCAGTATATCGATCCGTTTTCTGATGTTTTCTAAATCCATATTAATCACTTCCCGCTTTTTTCATTGTTTTTGTAAAAGGCCTCAAGTGCTCTGGCTTTTTCCATGATCGCTGAGAATTCCTCAGGGGTGAACTGTTGCCGGGCATCACTCATGGCCTGTTCGGGGTTGATGTGAACTTCAACGATGAGGCCGTCCGTTCCCGCTGAGATGGCAGCCATAATCATGGATTCAATGAGATGCTTTCGCCCCGTCCCGTGAGAGGGGTCCACAAAGACCGGTAAATGGGTCTCAGATTTTATAGCAGGCACCATGCTTAAATCCAGGGTGTTTCTTGTGTAGGTTTCAAACGTCCGGATCCCTCTTTCACAAAGCATGACGTTCGGGTTACCCTCGGCCAGGATGTATTCAGCACAGTTCAACCACTCGGCGAGCGTGGAATACATCCCCCGTTTCAGAAGGACGGGTTTATCGATTCTGCCCACCTCTTTCAAAAGGGAGAAGTTCTGCATATTCCTCGCCCCGATCTGTATGACATCGGCAAATTCAGAAACCCAGGATACATCACGGGGATCGACCGCTTCGGTCACGATCGGCAGACCGGTCTCCCGTTTGGCCTTCTCCAAAATCTTCAACCCTTCAAGTCCCAATCCCTGGAAGGCATAGGGGGATGTTCTCGGTTTAAAGGCGCCCCCTCTTAACATATCCGCCCCGGCCTCTTTCACCTTGATGGCGGTCTCGATGGTCTGCCTTTCGCTTTCCACAGAGCAGGGGCCGGCGATAACAGTGAGCGATTCTCCTATTCTGAGGTCGTTGATGTTGATGGTCGTTTTCTGATGTAGATCCGTCTTTTTGACAAGCCTGAGATTGTCCATTCTAATCAGCCAGTCGTTTCTCAAAGAGATCGAGTTTCTCTTTCATGGCGGAAAACTGCTCAAAGCTCAGCGACTGTCTGCCGTCGGATATGGCCCGCTCGGGATCGGGGTGCATCTCAACCATGATGCCGTCTGCCCCGGCTGCCCAGGCGGCATAGGCCATGGCCGGAACCAGTTCCCTCTTTCCGGTGGCATGACTTGGGTCCACAATGACCGGCAGATGTGATTCGTTCTTAACGACGGGGACGGCGGAGATATCCAGTGTGTTGCGCGTTCCGGTCTCAAATGTCCGGATGCCCCTTTCGCAGAGGATCACTTCTCTTTGTCCGCTGGACATGATGTACTCCGCTGACTGTAAAAATTCATCCATTCGGTTCATATAACCTCTTTTGAGGAATATGGGTTTCTTGAGGCCCCCGAGGCTCTGGAGCAGCCTGAAATTCTGAGCATTCCTCGAACCGATCTGAACAATGTCCGAGTACTCCTCAACGGCTTCCATCTCCTGTTCGGACATCAGTTCCGTGATGACTTTCAATCCGTATTTGTCCGCTGTCTTTCTCAGAATCTTCAACCCTTCCAGCCCCTTTCCCTGAAAGGAATACGGTGATGTCCTTGGCTTGTAGGCCCCGCCACGGAGTATCTGAACGTTGTTCTCGGCCAGAAAGGCCCCGATCTCGTCCATTATCTCCGGGGATTCTACGGCGCAGGGGCCCGCCATGATGGAGAACCCCTTTCCCACCATCACCCCGTCGCCCAGATCAACCACCGTTGGATCGGGATGAAACTGTTTGGTTACCAGTTTGTATGGCTTGAGCACTTTAATGACTTTTTCGACAAAATCAAGGTTCTCGAACCGGTCTTTGGAGACATAGCTGTCATCACCAATGATGCCCACGATAGTCTTTTCCGTTCCTTGTGAGATATGCGTTTTAAACCCCATCTCATCTGCTATTCCCAGCACTTTGTTCAGGTTTTTCTCAGTCGGGTCGTTCTTGAATATTACGATCACGCTTGTACACCTCCATAAAAAAATAAGGACCTCCATCCGGAGGTCCTTAAAGGTGTTTTATAACCTCCGGATGTGAATAGAGCAACCATCCGGAGGGATTACATCCCTACGGACAGTTGCTCATAAAATAATAGTATCCTGTTGTGTGAATTACATCGATAATCATACGCATCCAATCATTCCTTTTGAATTTTCAATGGGATTATACCACATTTGGGTGGAACTGTCTATTTCCTTTAAGGACAAGAAGAACCTGAGTAAGAATTTTGTTAACGTTTGAATTCATCGTGGAAATGATGTATACTTCTTTCCAGAAAGCTTCGGAAGACTAACAAAGAGGGGTATGATGAGAAGAAAACGGTTTCCGCTTCTAATCACGTCGAGCTTGAGAATAATGGTGGCATTTACCTTCGGCATGCTGTTACAGTCGAGGTTTAACGACGTTGGGGCCAGCGTGCTTGTCATCAGTCTTATCTCCACAATTAACGGAGGCGTTTCGTCAGTGGCCAGCGCCGTCTGGGGGGCCATCTCCGATGAGAAAGAAAAGCGGAGAGGGATGCTGACACTTGTTGTCGCCCTTGCCGCCTGCGTTTATCCCCTCTTTGCCGTGACGGACAATCAAGTGATCCTCTTGATGTTCGTGGCGCTTCTGGCCTTCTTCAAAATGGGATATCCGCCAATTTCCATGGCGTTGAGCTCGGAGTATTCCGAGGGCGAGATCAAGTCCACTTCCCGTGAATTATCCTTTTTAAACACAGCCAATTCAATCGGTATGCTGATTGGCAGGGTCTCGTTGTCGATTTTCTTTCTTTTTAACACGTCAAAGACGGCGATCATTCTCTTCTCCATTATAGCCTGGGGGCCTGTCATCACCAGTCTGTTTATTAAAGAGGGCAACCGGGTTTATAAAAAGAAGAAGAAAACAACGTTTATCAAACGGATCTTCCCCATAGCCTCGGATTTTTCACCCCTTAAGAAGAATGGACTGTGGGCCATCTATCTGGGGAGTTTTTTGAGACAGTTCGGGATCAACGGGACGATGGCAGCCATATTGGTTTTCATGACGGATGATCTGCTTTTGTCCTATTCTCTTGCGGTTCTACTCTCCTCTTTGAATCCCTTCATGCAGATGTTTTCGCATATCCTGTCCGGGAAATTCATCGGACGGGTCGGATCGAAAATCTCGACGATTAGCGGCATCTCGATATCAAGTCTTGCGCCGTTGAGTTTTCTCTTTGCCGATAACTGGATGATGATGGCCGTGGGGTATCTCTTTCTCGGGCTTGGATTCGGGGCCTTTATCAACGGGGCGTCGACCTTTATCTCGATTAACGGGCCATCAGAAAGAAGGGCGGAGTTTATGGGCCTTCTCACCTCGATGCGGGCTTTCGGCGCGATGCTGGGACCGGTTGTCAGCGGTCTTATTGCCAATCAGTCCTTTCGATACATGTTTGTGTTTATGGTGGTGGTCATGTTGAGTGGTGCCATGACGGTCTTTTTCTTCAGCCACGAGAAAAGACCGGTTGCGGAGGGAAGCTAATGAATAAATGGGAGAAACTGTTATCCGGTAAATTGTCATCCACCCTGATTGCCATCGGGTGTGCGCTGCTTTGGGGAAGTGCCTTCCCCACCTTAAAGGTTGCCTTTAAGGAGTTCAGTGTTGAGGCGAGTATCTCCGGGCGGATACTGGTTGCGGGGTTCAGATTCTTTGGCGCCTCGATGATCCTCTTTCTCATTTCGGCAAAGATCGGGGTCTTTAAAAGGAGAATAGGGGCCGGTAAATATCTGGAGCTTTTCTTTCTGGGGATCTTTCAAACCACGCTGCAGTATTTTTTCTTCTACAACGGCCTGGCCAATATCACCGGGATGAAGGCCGCGGTACTGGCCTCGAGCGGCACCTTTTTTCTCGTGGTGATCGCGCATTTTGTCTATCATGACGACCGGTTGAGCTGGCAGAAGACGCTTGGATTGATCACCGGTTTTGTCGGCATCGTTCTGGCCAACTGGGGAAAGGGGTTCACCTGGTCATTTGCCTTCAACGGGGAGGGATTCCTTCTGATCACCGGTGTGGTGAATGCCATTGGGACGATTATGGCGAAAAGGCTCTCACGGGATGTTCATCCCTTCATGGTGTCAGGGGTACAGATGCTTTTCGGCTCTTTGATCCTGCTCTTTGTCGGCTTTATCACCCTGACGCCGGGGATTACCATAACACCGCTCGGAGTCGTGCTCCTGATTTATTCAGCCTTCCTTTCAGCCATTGCCTTCGGGTTATGGTATTCGCTGTTGAAATATCACAAGGCCGGCGAGATCAGTATCTTCAAGTTTATTATCCCAATAGCCGGTTCCACTTTCTCTTCCATTGTTCTGCCATCGGAGAGTTTTACCCTGGCGATCCTGTTTGCCCTCGGTTTTGTCTCTCTCGGTATTTATGCGGTTAATTCTGCCGCGAAAGCTGGTTGGCCAAAAAAGTCAGACTGAACAACAAGGCGATCGATGACAATGCTTCACTAAACGCAGATCTCTTTCTATATTCGATTGGGATGTGTTAAAATCAATGGTGTTTAATCAAAACGTGAGTCGATTACAGGAGGTGCTATGTGCTAACGGAGTCTTTTGGTTTGTTTTTCTCGCATTCGGCCTTTGCCGGATTGACACTGGGTAATCTCTTTATGATTGTTTTGGGCAGCGTGATCATGTATGTTGCTGTTGCAAAGCACGCCGAACCATTGTTGCTTATTCCGATCGGGTTTGGCATGATCCTTGCCAATATCCCCCCCATCTATACCGGTTTGTTCGCTGAACCGGCCGCTAATGCACCGGGGGGAATCATGTATTATATCAGTATGGGGCTTGACCTCGGGATTTATCCCCCACTCATCTTTCTCGGGATAGGGGCCTTAACGGATTTTTCCTTTATGCTCTCCAATCCGATCACCATCTTTCTGGGAGGAGCGGCACAGACGGGGATCTTTATCGCCTTCTTCTTTGCCCGGATGCTGGGGTTTGATTTTGAACCTTCTGCTGCCATCTCCATTATTGGTGGTGCTGATGGCCCGACGTCTATCTATATTGCCAACAAATTTGCCCCGGATATGCTGGCGATCATTGCGATAGCGGCGTATTCTTACATTGCTTTGATACCCATCATTCAACCCCCTCTGATGAAGCTGTTTACGACAAAAGAAGAACGGTTGATCAGAATGAAGCCGCCGAGGAATGTGAAGAAGGTTGAAAAACTCGTCTTTGCGATCGTTACGGTGATTTTTATCGGCCTGCTGGTGCCTCAGTCCATTCCGCTAATCGGCATGCTGATGTTCGGGAATTTTCTGAAAGAAAACGGCCTGACAAAGAGACTGGCCGAAGCAGCTTCCAAATATATAGCCGACCCGGCCATCATCCTGCTGTGTCTTTCGGTCGGTGCCTCTGCAAAGGCGGAGATCTTTTTAAGTCAAACCTCTCTGATGATTCTAATGTTGGGGGCTTTTGCGTTTGTTGTTTCAACGATCAGTGGTCTTCTTTTTGCAAAACTGATGAATCTCTTTCTCAAAGATAAGATCAATCCGCTGATTGGCGGTTCAGGGGTTTCGGCTGTTCCTGATTCTGCGAGGGTTGCACAGATGGTGGCCCAGACAGAAGATCCGACGAACTTTATCCTAATGCATGCCATGGGGCCCAATGTTGCAGGCGTTATCGGATCGGCTGTCGCGGCGGGTGTATTCCTATCGATACTGGGGGGTTGATCGATGTTTAAGAAAACTGATTACAGAGATACAACGGTTGTCGTTTCAAAAAAGGCTTATCGGGAGAATATTCGTTTCTTTCAGGAGAAATGCACCCCGGCAAAGGTGATGCCGGTTATCAAGGCGGACGGCTACGGTCACGGTGCCTTTGAGCTGGCACAGGCAGCGGGGGAATGCGGATGTGACTTTTTCGCTGTCGCATTTTTGTCCGAAGCGCTCGAATTGAGAAAGAAGGGTATCAAATCGGATATCCTGATCCTGAATTATTTTAACCCAAACTATATCGACGAGTTGGTTAAACAGGGGCTTCACGCCACAATCTATTCATGGGAGCAGTATCAGAAACTGCGGGAGAACTGCACTCAGGGGGTCATCCAAGCCCATGTCATCGTCGATACGGGGATGTCGCGGATTGGGTTTGATTTTCGTAATGCGAAGGAGCCCATCACAAAGATCATAAACGATGAAAAGTTCAAGATTGACGGTCTATACACCCATTTCGCTTCAGCGGATGAAGTTGACAAATCCTTTACCGAATTGCAGGCCTATCGCTTCAACGAACTGGTGAGTCAACTTCCCCCGATTAAGACAAAACATATCTCAAACAGCGCCGGAGCCCTTTTCGAAGGTTGGGAAAAAGACCTGAATAAACCCGAATACGATTTTGTGAGACTTGGGATAGCTGCTTACGGGCTCGACCCCAAAAGTGATGAAAGAGAGAAAGAACTCATGCCGGTTTTAAAGTGGGAAACACGAGTTGCCATGGTTAAAACAATCAAAAAGGGAACGTCTATTAGTTACGGCAGGACCTTTATCGCGGACAAAGATCTGAGAGTGGCAACGATACCGGTGGGATACGCCGACGGTTATAACCGGTTGTTGTCAAACAAAGGGGAGGTCCTGATTCAAGGGAGAAGATGCCCCGTTCTTGGCAGGGTCTGCATGGATCAGTTTGTTGTCTGTGTGGATCATCTTCAGGATGTCCGGCAAGGGGATGAATGTGTTCTCCTCGGCCGGATGGGTGATGAGGAGATAAGCGCTGAGGAGATAGCCGCCAGGATTGACACGATTAATTACGAGGTGACCTGCTCTATTTCAAAGCGTGTTCCGAGACAATACATTTAATATCCGGATATGGTAAAATACAACAAAAATGGAGGGAAGTGGATTTTTGAAACTCGGAGACCTTTTAAGGGAGAAGATGGATGAGTTTTCCGATGAGGCTGAAAAGACTGTAAGCCAGAAAGATGGAAAGCTTGTTTCCGAGATGGACGTAGATGATTATAGTCGTTCTGTTCTGAAAGTGACCAGTAAGAGAATGCAAACAACACGTGACGGAAAGCATTTTCTGTTGTTGACGCTTGCCGATCGCTCAGGAATGATTAGAGGGATAGACTGGCACAACGCTGAATTGAACGATAAAAGACTGAAAATCGGAACCGTTGCCCGATTTGACGGGAAAATATCACTCTTTGATTCAAAGAAACAGTTCAATATCAGAAATTCCAAGAACGCCGTTCAGATCCTGTCAACGGGGGAATTTGACCCAAAGAAATTTGTCGAGATTACGTCCAGGGATGTTCGGGAGTTATACGATAATCTGATAAAACTCCTGGATCGTATCAACGACGACGATATCAGAGAGCTTTTAAAGGAAATATTTGTCAAAGATGAGAGGTTTGCCGTGGCCTTTCTGGAAGCCCCTGCGGCTGTGACGGTTCATCACGGTTATAAGGGTGGGCTTATCGAGCATTCCATGGATGTTGCGAAACTGGCGGAACAGATGACAGCCAATTACCCGGGGATGGACATTAATATGGACATTGTCATTGCCGGATCACTGCTCCATGATATCGGGAAGGTCAGAGAATATTCGATTAAACCCTCCGGGATTGAACGGACCTCACAGGGCGAGTTGATCGGGCATATTGTCATTGGGGTGAACATGCTTCACGAATACGCCATGAAGGTGAAAGGATTTGATTCCGAGCTGCTGACCGAGCTTGAGCACATCATCCTGTCTCATCATGGAGAAGTGGAATGGGGCGCACCGGTCCTGCCCAAAACGATAGAGGCCATGATCATTCACGGGGCGGATAACATCGATTCAAAGGTTGCCCAGTTCAGAGAATGGTCGGAGAAGACTTTAGAGGAGAACGGCACGAACGATAAATACCATTGGAGCAATTACAATAAATACCTCTCGCGACGTATCAGGGTACGCGGGATAAACAATGGTGAAGGAGTTGAGTAATATGTCAGGTAAAAAAATCAAATTCGGTACGAGCGGTTGGCGAGGCATCATAGCCGACGACTTCACATTTGACAATATCAGGCTTGTCAGTCAGGCAATTGCGGATTATTTAAACGCCAGTAAGCGAAAGCCAAAAGCGATAATTGGTTCTGATGCACGGTTTATGGTTGAGGAATTTTCAGCTGTGGTGGCTGAAGTACTCACCGCCAATGGCATTAACGTACTGATGTGTGACAGGCCGACCCCCACACCTGTTATCTCTTATCTGATCAGAAAGAAGAAGCTGACCGGGGGCATTAACCTGACCGCCTCACACAATCCCTATTATTACTGCGGTATCAAATTTAATCCGGCTGACGGAGGGCCTGCCATGCCTGAAGTGACAGAGAAGATCGAGGAGTCCATAGAGAAGATCAGGCAGAAACCCGACAGGATTAAGAGCCTTTCAATAGAAGAGGCAAAGGAAAAAGGCCTTTATGAAGAGATCACCCCGGTTAATCAGTATGTTGTGGAGATCCTCAAAAAACTCGACGTTGAAAGGATGAGAGAGCACCCGGTAAAAGCGGGTGTTGATATGGTCTACGGCACGGGAAACGATTTCTTCGACAAGATCCTGGAAGAGATATACAACGATAAAAAGAATTTTACGTTTTACAACGATTTCAGGGAGCCGTATTTCGGCGGGTATCGTCCCGAGCCGGACAAAAAGAGACTTGAAAACCTTGGAAGAGATGTACTGAACAACCATTATGACATGGGGCTTGCCCTTGACGGGGATGCGGATCGTTTTGGCATCGTTGACGAGAAAGGCAATTTCATATCGCCCAACACGTATCTTGCCATGGTGGCCTATCATCTCTATAAGAATAAAGGGTATAAAGGGGATGTCATCAGAAGCATTGCCACAAGCCATCAGATGGATAAAGTGGCGGAGAAATTCGGCTATCAATCAAAGATAACACCGGTCGGTTTCAAGTACATCGGGAAACTGCTGAACAAAGGGAAATACATCCTTGGCGGTGAGGAAAGCGGCGGATTGAGTATCAAAAACCATGTCCCGGAAAAAGACGGGATCCTCGCCTGTCTGCTCGCTGCAGAAATGACGGCTTTCGAGAATAAAGGGTTGAGCAGTATCAAACGCGATGTTGAAGAACTAACCGGATCATATTACAATGCAAGGATTAACATCGAACTGGATAGTAACGATCAGAAGGAACAAATTATGGAAAATGTGGGAAAACTCGAGGGATCGTTTGCCGGGATGAAACTGAAGAAACGCCTGGAATTAGATGGTATCGGCTTTCAGCTCGATGACGGGGAAAACGACACGTGGTTTCTCTGCCGGGCCTCCGGGACCGAACCGGTTGTCCGGATATATGTGGAAAGCACCGGGAAAAAATCGTTTGAAAAGATCCTGGAAGAGGTGAAGAATCTTAAATGAATCATTTGGTTATAGTTGAATCCCCTTCAAAGGCAAAGACGATCAAAAAATATCTGGGAAAGGGATACGATGTTATCTCTTCAAAGGGTCATATCAGAGACCTGCCTGTTTCAGAGCTGGGTGTGGAGATCAACGACAATTTTGAGCCCACATTTGTGACCATGAAGGGGAAAGACAAGGTTATCAAAGACATCAAAAAGAAGGCGAAAGGCAAAAAGGTCATCCTTGCCGCCGACATGGACCGGGAGGGAGAGGCGATCGCCTGGCACATTGCCCAGATTCTCGGGATCAGCGAGGATACGCCCAACCGGGTCATCTTCTCCGAAATAACGAAGGATACCATCCAAAAAGCGGTTAAAGATTTGCAGAAGATCGATAAACCGAAGGTTGAAGCGCAATTCGCAAGAAGGATCCTCGACCGGCTTGTCGGCTACAAGATCAGCCCGTATTTATGGCGGGCTTTGAGGATGAACAGCCTCAGTGCCGGAAGGGTCCAATCGGTGGCCCTCAAGTTCATCTGTGACCTTGAGGATAAGATTGTGAAATTCAACCCGGAGGAATACTGGAAATTCAAGGGACTGTTCGGGGAGCTGGAAGCCGAGATCACAAAGATCAACAACAAACGGATCGACAAGCACCGGGTTAAGAATAAGAAAGAGGCCGATCAGATCAAATCAGAGCTTGAGAAGAGTCAGTTTGTCATCTCGAATGTTGATAAAAAGAAGATGAGCCGGAATGCGCCCCCTCCCTTCACAACAAGCACACTCCAGCAGGCGGCTTCCAACCGGCTCGGGTTTAATGTGGGGAAGACGATGAGTGTTGCCCAGCGGTTGTATGAGGGGATCGAAACACCGGACGGTCAGACGGCCTTTATCACCTATATGAGAACGGATTCAACGAGACTGTCGGATATGGCCCTGAACGTCGCTCAGGAATACATTGTCGATCAACACGGCAAGCAGTATCACAAGAGAAGGACGTTCGGCAAGAAGAAGAAATCCAATGTACAGGATGCCCATGAAGCAATCCGGCCGACTTATCCCAAGAGGGATCCTGAATCGGTGAAGAACATCATGGACAAGGATCAGTACAGACTCTATTCGCTGATCTGGGGAAGATTTATGGCCTCTCAGGCGGCTCCTGCCAAATATGAGAATACGAAGATCGCCATCAGTGATTCCAAAGGCAAATACCTGTTCGAGGCCAAGGGCAGTAAACGCCTCTTTGACGGTTTTGAGAAATTCTATCCAACGAAGAAGAAAGAGACGATTATCAAAGGGGACTTCAAGAAAGATGACAGCATCACCCTTGACAAGCTGGAGGCCACACAGAATTTCACCAAACCGCCCGCCCGGTTTACTGAGGCCAGCCTCGTTAAAAAACTCGAGAAAGAGAGTATTGGCCGGCCGAGTACGTATGCTGCCATCATCAGGACCCTTTTCTCGAGGAAATATGTCCGGCGCGAGGGCAAATCCATTGCGCCAACCGCCATCGGTAACATTGTGAACTTTTTTCTGACTAAGAATTTTCCAAAGATCATTCAGAAGAAGTTTACCGCCAATATGGAAAATGACCTGGACAATGTCGAATTGGGAGAAATCGACTGGCAGAAGGTCTTGAAGGAGTTTTATGAGAGATTCTCGCCCACGCTTGAGAAGATGGACTCTCTGATAAAATCCAAAAAACTGAATGTGGATATGCAATCCAATGTCAAATGCAAGGGCTGTTCAAAACCGATGGAGTTAAGGGTTGGGCGATACGGCCCCTATCTGACCTGTAAGGATTGCAAGAAGAACCTCTCCGTTCCGGAGGATACGCCTCTGTACATTGAGAAGGGCACCATCAACTTCAAAGAGCCGGAAAAACTGAAAGAGCAGGCACCGCAGAACAACAAGGAGATCGGACGGGACTGTCCCAAATGCGGCTCCCCGCTGGTGGAGAAGTTCGGAAGATTCGGTAAGTTCATCGCCTGCAGCAACTATCCCAAATGTAAATACACGGAGAACATTGATATCAAGGCCAGGGGAAAATGCCCCAAATGCGGGGCGGATGTGGTTAAACGAAGGAGCAAAAAGGGCAAGACCTTCTACACCTGCAAGAACAACAAGTACAACGGCGGGGACTGTGATTTCATATCATGGAATGAACCCACCAATCACAAATGCGAAAACTGCGGTGAAACGCTTTATGTCAAATACACGAAAAAGAGGGGCGAGCATCTCTACTGCACACAATGCAAATCACGGTATGATATGCCGTCCGAAGAAGATTAAAAAAGAGGCCGTAATGGCCTCTTTTTTTATAGCTTACCGACGATGGCCGATGAGTTGACATACGTCCTCCCGGTGCTCCCTCTTTCAGAGACCGGGTCGGTTTTCTTTTCGCCGATGATACCGTAATGATTGTCGCTGTTCTTTCGGCT
>CAZVWW010000057.1:0-14097 GCA_964631265.1 uncultured Thermotogaceae bacterium | reverse complement strand
GAAGAGTCTGGTGTTCCTTTTTGTTCTTTTAATGATGGGCGTCGTTTTTTCATCAAACGCTCTGGAAATGATACCGGCTGATGTGGATTTTGCACTGGAAATAAAATATCCTGAAAAACTAGTCTCCGCTCTTGGAATGGAAAACATGGTGGGACAGGCCATCACGGAAGTCCCCTTTCTCAAACCAAATTTCGAAGATTATGAACTCCTTATGTTCGGGCACGTCGGAATTGATGAGATGTTACTGGAACTGGACCTGTATGATCTTGAGTATCTGCTTTCTTCACCGGAAGAGTTGCTTCTCTTGACTGGGATGCCCGTTGGGGTAGTAACCAATATTGTCAACCTGCCGCCCATCATAGCCTATCTGAACGGACCCTTAAAGAGTATGGCGAGAGAAAATGACGTGCTTTTTGAACATGAAGTTGAGACGGTCCAGGACCTCTCCATCCATCATTTTCTGATCAGATCCTATGAAGAGTATGAGCCGATCTTTATCGATCTGTACTTCGCCCAACTATCAGAGAGTCATTTTCTTGTAACGGGGAACAGGAATCTCTTGGATTCAGTACTCATGTGTCAGGAGAATCCGGAGGAGTCTTTGCACAACAAGAGTGACATATTCAGACAAACATCGGAAAAAGAAGGCTTTGTAAAGCTCTTTAATCAGGGATTCAACATCTCATGGCCAATCATGAGATTGATGGGCTTTTACAACGGTCATCCGAAAGCGGAAGCCATGGTTGTTGATGTTGAAGGCAATAATATTACCGCCTCTGCCTTTGTAGATGTCTCATATCCAAGTGATTATTACAGGGAAAAGAATCTGGCCTGGAATACGGACAGGGGTCATTATAAGAAGATGCCGGATTTTGAAGACACACAGCTCTATTTCAGCTGGCCCGGAACCAATCTCTCCATCAGCATGCTCTTTGAAATGATGGAAGAGTTTCGACTTGATGATTTGATTAATCCGGATATCATGGACTTCATCGAAATACCGGCCATGCTCGGACCTGAAATCACCAGGACGGATATGTTCCTCTCGGAGAACAACATCCCCTATTTCCTCGTTGAAAGCGAAGACCCGATTTTTGTCCTGGAAAATATCGCCCGTGTCAAGCAGGTGAAGCTGGAAAGATTAAAAAACCTGAATTATGTCATCTACGATAATTTTTATTTTGCCAATGCTGACGGAGAACCCTTTATTGAGATCGCCCCGATCAGCGGAGCGTTGGAACTGCTTGGAAAAGGAGAGCTTGAGTATTTACAGGAGATGCCCGGAGAAGCTGGAGAACGCTCGATGCAGCTGCCTCAGGAGGTAACCTACCTGTTGATGTATGAGGATCTCTTCGGCCTGACATCGTGGTTCGACGAATCAGGAAATGTTGAGATGAACCTGCGAGTCAATATGCGTATTATTGAAGAGACAGCAATGAGACAGGCCAATGAGGAACGTTTTTATCAGATACTTGATGTCTACAGTGAAGTAAAATACTGGGTACTTAATTACAGATTATACGAAAGTGAAGAGACGTTAAATCTCGAGGATATGAGGACCTATATGGAAGACTGGTTTGATCCGCAGGTTCTGGAGCAATTTAATATTGTGAAAGAAGAAATCACGGAAGACGGGATAAGCAAAACCCTGATTGAAGTGTCTTATCAGGGGGAGATGCCCGGTGGTTTTTCAACACAGGAACTCCTTAACGAATTATCCTACGGCATCTATGAACCCGGGGTCGAAGCGATGATCGAAGGGGACAGCGTTATCTTAAGCATCCCCGTTGAATAGACTTAACGGACACTAAATCTGTATTTCACAAGATCCTTGTTTGAAATAAAAAGAATCTCATATTTCCCCGGAACGCGCGGTGTGAAGAGCACCGACGTTCCGGGTTCTTTTTTATCCGGCATATTCCATATCCCGTCATCATCGGCGATGAGATGCAGGGGTTCTCCGGCATACACATTGTATTCATGCACAACCCTCTCTCTCAAACTGCTGATAGAACCAGAACTTTTTCCATCTGAGGGCGGGATTGTGATAGAGTGAGAACGGTTGTAACAATCAGTTGCTTCAAGTGTCACCCGAAATTCTCCGGTCTCTTTCGCATCAAGAAGGGGAATGTCTGTACTTCTATCATATACCTGTCCGTTGAATACAAAGTGGTAATCTTTAAGCGCCGTGTTGCGTTTGACTTTCAAGACCGGGGGCAACCCTTTCAAAACAACAATCTCTTGAACAGAAATCTCAACATCTGGCTCTTCCATGACAATGTTAAACGAGCTCTGATCACTCTTTAGTTTGGCAAACAAATGCTCGATACGCTCCTGATAACCGAGATGGGTGATATAAACCGGCAGAAAGGACTGGTAGTCCCGGTTTTTGATCTCCAGTATACCGTTTTCAAATTCCCAGGGAAAATCGTCAAAAACCACCTTTTCAGTTTCTGAGAGAATCCGTCTTAACGAAGTCTCATTTTCAAAACGGTCAATCGAGATCTCCCCATAATCCCTCTTGTCTGAAATATTCATTTTATTGGAGAGGGTGATGACAGACGGGGGCTGAAAGGGCAGCACCACATTGAGGGCTGGCGGGGAAAAGCGTTTTATCACACGCCAGCTTCCTTTGTAGTCGTGAAGCTCATCATTCTTTTTCACTTTAAATTCCCGGATGATACGCCCGTATTCCCTGGTAAATCCGATTCCCTTCGGGAGGTCAATATAGAGTACCTGCGAGAATGTTAACGTTGAAAGTGTTATCAGCAGGATAATAATGAAGCGACGAAATGGATTCTTTTGATTCTTGAGATAAAGAAGAGGGATTTTCATGCTCTTTCCTCTTTTTTCTGTTGAATCTTTTTTAAAAGGAACGCTTCAAACCTTGGAAACAACTCATCTTTTGAATAACGCCCCATTATCCGACCGTCGATGAAAACAGCGCCGCCATTTTTCGTTCCGGCAATTCCGATATCCGCGTTTTCCCCCTCACCAACACCATTAACAACACATCCCATAATGGCGATCTTCAACGGGACTCTGATACCGGATGTGATACTCCTGACCCGTTCAACATAGTCATTCATATCAATGGTGGTTCTGGCGCAAGTGGGACAGGAAACAATCTGAACACCTTCCCGCTCCCCGATAGCAATCAGTAATTCAATTCCCGCGTTGACTTCCTGAACCGGGTCCCCGGTGATGGAATACCGGATGGTATCCCCGATTCCATTGATCAGAAGCAAGCCCATTGCAACACTTGATTTTATCAGCGAGGATTCAAGCGGACCGGCCTCTGTGACCCCCAGATGTAGTGGGTATAAGACCTTAGCGTAAATCGATTGATAAGCCCTGATGGTTTGGCGCACATCCGAAGATTTGACGGCAATAACAATATCTTCAAAACCGTTTTTCTCGAGGATTCGAACCTGTTCAAGAGCTGATTCTACAAGCGCATCCGACGCTTCAAGGGACTTAAATCGCTTGTTGATAGACCCCGAATTGGCCCCGACCCGGATCGGAATTCCCCGTTCGCGACAAGCTGAAACCACATCTCTTATCTTTGATTCAGACTCGATGTTGCCCGGGTTCAAGCGTATCTTATCAATGCCTTTCTGAACAGCTTCAATTGCAATCCTGTGATCGTAGTGGATATCCCCGACAAAAGGAATTCCCGGGAATCTTTCTCTGATGAGCCGAAAGGCATCGACACATTCCAAATCGTAAAGCGAGAGCCGAACAATCTCGGCTCCCGCTGATACCATCTGTTTGATCTGTTTTGTTGTGGATTCAATATCTTTTGTGTCGGTATTGGTCATTGTTTGTACGGATACAGGATTCTCCCCGCCGATTTTCCGCTTCCCTACCCTGACAACTCTTCTGTTATCGGATGTTGAACTGTTTTCCATTTACATCTCTTCAAAAGGAGACTGAAGCGAATAACTGCTGATCTCCTCTTTGACTTTTTCGATAAAGAAATCAATATCGAAATCCTTCAACTCCTTTTCACTTCTAAGGCGCAATGAAACGTTGCCGGATTTAATCTCATTATCCCCGATAATAATCATATACGGGATCTTTTTCAACTGGGCTTCCCTGATTTTGTAGTTCACCTTTTTTGATCGTCCGTCTATCTCAACTCTTAGCCCCGCTTTTTCAAGTTTCTCCTGCACTTTCCTGACATCAGGAATATGCCGGTCTGCAATGGGCAAAACCATTACCTGTGTGGGCGCAAGCCAGGTTGGGAATGCCCCGGCAAAATGCTCTATCAAAATGCCGAAAAATCTTTCCAGAGATCCGAGAACGGTCCTGTGAATCATAGTCGGTCTATGTTCTCCGTTGTCCTGGCCGATATAATTCATATCAAATCGTTCCGGCATTTGAAAATCGAGCTGAACGGTTGCACACTGCCAGGTTCTTCCAAGAGAATCTTTTATGTGGAAATCAATCTTGGGACCGTAAAAGGCCCCGTCACCTTCGTTGATGCGATAATCGAGTTCAGTCTCTCTCAGGGCATCCTTTAATCCATCGGTGGCAATCTCCCACTGCTCGTCCGTTCCCATTGAATTCTCCGGCTTGGTGCTTAATTCAACCTCGTATTCAAAACCGAAGAGTTTGTATATTTGGTCAACCAGATTGATAACCCCCTTTAATTCATCAACGATCTGTTCCTGTGTGATGAAGAGATGGGCATCATCCTGTGTGAATGAGCGAACTCTGAAAAGCCCGTGAAGGACACCGCTCATCTCATATCTGTGGACCTTGCCGAATTCTGCCATCCTCCAGGGAAGCTGACGATAGCTGACGGCATCACTGTTGTATATGATGATATGACCCGGGCAGTTCATGGGCTTTACGGCGTAATGTTCTTCATCCTTTTCGATGAAATACATGTTTTCCTGATAATGATCCCAGTGACCGGACTGTTTCCAGAGTTCGCGGTGCATAATCAACGGCGTCATGACTTCCTCATAACCGGCCTCCTTGTGATAAACCCGCCACATCTCCATGAGTTCCTTGAGAGCGGTTGTACCCTTGGGAAGGAAAAAAGGCATACCCGACGCTGCCTCATTCATGATGAACAGATCCATCTGCGGCCCCAGTTTTCGGTGATCGCGCTTTCTGGCCTCTTCAAGGAATGTCAGATAAGCCTCCAGGTCCTCTTTGTTGGCAAAGGCGGTGCCGTAAATCCGCTGAAGCATCGGATTATTCTCGTCTCCGCGCCAGTAGGCGCCGGCAAGGGAAAGCAGTTTAAAATGTTTTATCTTACCGGTGCTCGGTAAATGCGGGCCTCTGCAGAGATCAACAAACTCCCCCTGCTTATAAAAGCTGATCGGCTGATCCGGCTCCAGATCGTTGATCAGTTCCACTTTATATTTCTCGCCCTGTTCCCTCATCATCTCGATGGCTTTTTCCCGGGGAACCTCAAATCGTTCAAGCTCTAGATTTTCTTTGACGATCTTCTTCATTTCCTTTTCTATTTTAGGCAGATCATCTTCTGTTATCGGATCCCCGTTTACTTCAATATCATAATAAAAACCGTTATCGATGGTGGGGCCGATACCGAGAACAACCTTATCCTCACCATAGATTCTTTTAACGGCCTGGGCCATGATATGGGCCATCGTGTGCCTGTAGAATTCGATTGCTTCATCGTCTTTCTTCTTAAACAGTTTTAAGTGGACTTCATCGGCATCAGCCTGTTTCAGAGGGGCCTTTAAATCAACGAGATTATCGTTGTATGCTGCACCGATGACAGCCTTTGCCAATCCGTGTGAGATACTTTCAGCTATTTCAAGTGCTGTTGTTTCCTCTAAGAATTCTTTTTTTGTACCGTCCGGAAATACCACTTTTACTTTTTCTGACATATCATTCACTCCTTCTTTATTCTTTCAGTCAAACCAAAGAAATACCAGCCATTTCTGTGTTGGATCAATTGACTTAATCTATTTTATCACAACCTCCGTACCAAGCGGAATAATGGATTGAAGAAAATCAACATCCTTATTATACATCCTGATACAGCCATGGGATATACTCTTCCCGATCTCCCAGGGTTTATTGGTTCCGTGTATCCCGTACTGCGGCTCGCTAAGCTCAAGCCACCATTTCCCCAGGCCGTTGATGGGGGAGAGCGGTTTGATATATTCTCCCTTCCAATAAAGAGCCGGGTCCTTCACTTTCCGTTTTATGCGAAAGACACCTTGTGGTGTACTCTTCTGTCTTCCCAGGGCCACAGGAAAAGCAGCAATCTTTCTGTCAAGATAAAACAACTCAAGGGTGTTCTGATCCCGTGTTATCAAGATGCTGAAAGTGGTGCTTTCAAATTCAACCCTGCCAAGTCTGATGGTATCTCCCGGGTCGATCCCTTTTTTTATTGAGGGATTGATCATTTCCAGATCAGCCCGGTTCAGGTTGTAATCACGGGCAATCTTATAAATGTATTCGCCCTTGAGAACGGTATGCTTTGCCGGATGCTTAATGGTAAATGAGGGAATCGGTGGATGTCTCGAGAACAGAAGCCCGTTTAGGGCAATCAATTTGTATTGAGCTGTGTGTTTATTCCCATCAGTCTCATAGGAAAGATAAAGGGTATAGCTCATCCCCTCAATCAGCTCATGACTGTTGATATTGCCCACAGCAAAGAGTTGGTTCGATTTGTGATAGACATCGAGTGATGTGTAAAAATCATTCCCCATAATAAAGACACCGGAGGATATAAATCGTTCATCCTCCAGTTCTGCTATGACATATATGGAATTTTGACCTTGCTTTATTTCAGGAAATATGCTTATATCAAACGATAACAGACTCAACGAAAAGATCGCTAAGATGCCTGCAATCAATAATGCTCTTTTCTTCGATCCTATGTCCGATAAGCCCCCTTATTTGATCTCGGGTTTCAACAGTTTCATCATATCTTCATTTTTCAGCTTGATCTTGTCGTCGTCCAGTTCTTTCATGGCTTTGCTGACAACCTCTGCCAGTTCCACATGCTCCCCTCTCAGAGACAACTCCTCTTTCAGTCTTTCTGCACGTCTCCCCACAATGATCGGAACCGCATATTTGTAGGGGATCCGCTTCAGTACCTTGTCATAATTACAGTTGAGATTGTACATCTTATTCCTCCTAATTCAAACCTTTTCATGATAATTTTTTAAATTCATCGATCTTGGCGCTTTGCATACCAACTTTCAGCGTTTCTGCGATATACACACATTTTAACATATTGTAGGCCTCTTCGGCCTCCTGGTTGAGAATCAGATAATCGAATCTGTCGATCAGTTTCAGTTCTTTCCTGGAATCGGATAATCGCTTTTCAAGATCTTCCGGCGTTTCAGTTCCTCTTGCCCGTAATCTTTTTTCCAGATCTTCGTAAGTGGGCGGCGCAATAAACACAACGGTTGAATCTGGAAATTCCCTCTTAACATTCATGGCACCCTGCACATCAATATCAAGAAGAAGATTACTATTCTCTAAAGCCCTCTCGACATAAGATTTCGAGGTACCGTATAACTTTCCATGAACATCGGCATATTCAAGAAAATCCCCGGAGTCAATCCTTTCTTCAAAATCCCCGGGACTCACAAACCGGTAATCAACGCCTTCTTTTTCTCCCGGGCGCTTTTGCCTTGTGGTAAAAGAGACTGAAAAATCAAGGTTCTCCTCTTCATCCAGTAATCTTTTTATAAGGGTTGTTTTCCCCGCTCCTGATGGGCCTGTAACAACATATAATAAGTTTGTATGCACATCAAACACTTTCCGATTAATTGGTTATCCTGATATCATTCAAGATTTTTTCAAGATCCTCAAAACCCTGTTTGAATCTCAATGCAATTGTTTCAGGTTGAATAGCACTCAAAACAACATGATTACTATCCGTGACAACGATTGCCCGTGTCTTTCTGCCGTAAGTTGCATCGATAAGCTTTCCGTCATCTTTTGCCTGTTCTTTTAATCTTTTCATGGGGGCTGATTCTGGATTCACAATTGCGATAACACGATCACCGACGATAATGTTGCCGAAACCAATGTTAATGATACCGTACATGAAACACCTCCGGAAAACGTTCTATTGTATATTGTAGACCTGTTCTCTTATACTGTTGACCAGTGACTTGCCTTCAATAACCAGTGAAGAGGATTCTTTGAGTCTGTTTTTGGACCCGATGGTGTTGAATTCCCGGCCAAGCTCCTGGCAGAAAAAATTCAATTTGGCACCAATCAGCTCATTTTGACTGGCGTTGTTCAGATAATCTCTCATCTCACTAAGATGTGATTGAATCCTTGCGATTTCCTCCCGAATATCAGCCTTTTCAGCAATGATACTCAACTCCAGTTCGAGCCTTTCTTCGCTGTAATCCCTGTCCACTTCATTCAGGAGCTCCCCGAGATTGTCCCGCACCCTCTTTATATAATATTCTTTGAGATGCGAGGCATTTTCCTCCAGCCCGTTCGTGACGTCCTGGGTTTTCCGAATCAGATCAGATAGATTTTCTGTGAGCTTCCCCCCCTCGCTGATGCGCGAATCCAAGAGATCGGATAATGCTTTTTCGAGCAACGGGACCAGATCCTCCGTCAATCTCTTTTCACTCTTCTCATCAAGTGTGAAGTCAACGATCTCCGTATTGGACAAGATCGTCTCCATGGTAATGGGTTCTGAAACGTCCAGGGTTCTCCGTAGCTCATCCAGAGCAAGAAAATAATCCTGGGCCGCCTTTCGGTTTATCTTGACGGTGTTTAACGCATTACCGATGGGTTTTATCTGGATTGAGACATCGATTTTGCCGCGTTTAATCGTATTTTTAAGGACCTTATGGACTGTTGGTTCCAGAAATGTGTACATCTTTGGCAGACGAACATTCAAGGCCAGATACTTATGATTGACCGACCTCAGCTCGATCTGATACTGAGCGATATCAGTCGTCTCCAACACCCTGGCATAACCCGTCATGCTTTGTAATGGCACGATATCCCACCTCTGAGTTCATTATGGTTCATTATAACATATTAAGTTATCTTTTCTCGTTTTTTTGCCTGTTTTCGGGAAGTATTCACTGTATTATCGGGTGACTCTATAATTTACGTTGCCATTCCTCTTCCTGGCCATACCCGAATTTTTCCATCCATTGTCCGCAGTGTTCCTCAACGATACCAGCCATCTCATTACTCCAGTCCCTCCAATGGGGTAATTGCCCCTTTTTCGAGCCGGAATGAACTTTTTTATCAAGCGTTTGTTCCTTTATTCTAAAATCATATTGCTTATCGTGATTGAATGTGATTGCAAAATCCAGCATCTCGCGGAAGTTCTTTTCCCTTGTGCTGGACTTAAAGAGCTCTTCATACTTAAACACTCTGAAATTTTTCCTGCCGGGCATCTTATCAAAAACGAAGGAATTGACCTTGTTGTAATACCAGGCAAAACGCTCAAATTTACTCATCTGCTTCCACCTGTTGTAATACGGATCATCCGGATAATCAATCGCTCTGAGGCTTGCCTTAAAGACCCGCCAATCGATCAATGAGTACAGCACATACTCTTTTGTATTAAGGGCTGATCGGAGCCATGTCCTCGGATCTCTCACAATATAGATAAAATTGCAGTTCGTAAAGATCTCGTCTATCAAGTCAAGAACACCGAAGAGATGGGCATTTGATTCCACATAAAGTGATTCATCAATGCTCTCGACAAACTCTTTTCTCTGATAGTAGACATATCGCCTTGCCTTTTCATCACCAATCCGTCCGGTTGCCCTGTCAGCACTGAGTTTGAACATGCTGTGTTTCGGCATGAACTGGCCGATGGACATCTTGAAAAAACCGAAACGCTTCCTCTTTTTACCCCATTCATAAGGCCTTGAAAGCCATAGAGCACCCGGTTCATGGATTGAATAACAATCCTCTATTTTTGATGAGAGCATCTTGCCAAAGAACTGGGTGCCTGTCCTGCCCGTAGAACAAATAAAGACAGCATCTTTTTTTATCTCATTCATTGCCTATTCCTCCGTACATCATTTTTCAAACCGGTACTGTCTGATTCTGCTCGAAATCAGTAATAAAGCCACAAATCCCCCTATGGGTATCATATAAGAGAGATAAAGGCTGTGATCGCCAGTTATTCCCATAATATAGGAAAATGAGATAATACCAATCCCGGTACTTCCGAATGTTATTCCGTTGAGCAGTCCGACTTCCCTGTTATCCAGTTTCTGATTCATAAATTTTTGGAGAGAGGGGAAAACCGGACCATATGAAAAAGCCGCGAGTATAAAGAACCAGAATGAACCGGTAACCAGCAACATGATCAATGAAAAGAGTGAAGCAAAACCGGCAACAAAAAAGGTTCTTATCTGCCCGATCCGATCGTTGAAATAATCAGAAGCAACCCGGCCAATTGTAAAAGCAATCCAAAAACCGCTTATAATAAATGACGCACCTTCTTTTGAATAATCAAACAAATCCGTGAAGAGATTGGAACTCCAGACGATGGTCCCTCTTTCAATCCCCGCATATAGGAGAATGACCAGCAGCACAACATAGACATATTTTCTTTTGATAATCTTCAAAGCCTCGGAGAGATTGATCGGCGTATATTTTTTATTCTTCTTATAGCGAATGATGAAATATATCCAGATGAGGAGAAGCATCCCAAAATACAAACCGAAAATATAACGGTATTCCAACTGTCGTTGCAGGAAAAAGGCGACAAACAACGGGGCAATAATCCCCCCCACCCCAAAAAAGGCATGATAAATCCCGTATTTTTGAAGCGAACGATCCAGATGCGCAAAGATGGTCGTTGTACTGATCACAGTGCCCCCGTTACCCGCCCCGATAAGAAAAACTGAGATTAAAAAAAGGATATTATGCCGGGCCAGAGCGGCAAAGAGGCAACCCAGTGTGGAGAAAGAGAGTGAAAGCAACAATGTCTTTTTCAAACCGAAGGCCGCGATCAAAGCGCCGCCACCAAATGTTGCAAACATCGCCCCGAACGTCATGGATAAAGGAACAACAGAAGACTGCCCCACAGACATACCAAGTGTCTCCTGGATCGTCGTCATCAACGGCGGTATCGTATTCACAGTCAGTGCTATAACGAATAATGTTAAAAAGACGAAGTTCCTTACCGATCTTTGTGTCAAAGTGAATCCCCCTGTCCAAATCTGATTTTAACATATATTCTCCACCAGAACAATATACATGAAAGCGGCAACAGAGATTACTTCATAAATCTCCCGGTCTTATGCCGCCGGTGAAGGACCAGTATGACAGGGAAGATAAAATAAACAATCGAACTCATTCCCGGAATGAGAAAAGAAAGGCCGATGGCAATCAATGAGGTTATAAAGCCCGGCTTGCTCTTCTGATAGTATGAGTGGATTGTCTCCTTGTCAGAACAATTCAAGTCCAGTAGATCCGGATTCTTAATGACATAGAGCCAGCGGAAAAAGATGAGCAGGTTGATCAACAGTTTGTTAATATGAAAGACAATCTCAGCCAGCGGCACATAGGCATAAAAATCCTTGAGGGAGGTTGAAACGGGGAGCAGGGCAAGGAGAAACATATTAAGCAAATTCAGCCAGAGGAAGGGCAAATCCGCTTTTTTTAGAAGCTTGAGCTCCTGGTTGTTCATGATCCAGAAACCGGATAAAATAAAAAAGCTGATGAAATAGTTTAAAAAGGTCAGCCTCAATGATTTTAAAGCCTCAAAAACCGAAAGATTATCAGCGCTGATACTACCGGCCGGAATAAATAAATCATGAACGAGCAGTGTCATGGAAATAGCCAGAACAAGATCAAACAGATTCTGTATCCTGACCAGACTCTTGCTTTTTGTCTTCTCATTCTCCGAATTAATCATATATATCACCTGACATTAATAACCGCCATAATGCAAATAGCCTTATCACATTATGGCGGAAGTTATTGGAAGATTCTTCATCCACCTTGACGAAAGCAGTTTATCTCAACTTTGACTGAATCGCCAGTACCTCCGGATAGGAAAGACCAACACGTTCAACCAGATATTGCATCGCAACATAACCGATATTCTCATCATTAACCGGGTTTCCATCGTTGATGGATGCAAAGATCTCCTTAATAATGTTGACAACGGACGTATAGGCCGACGTCCCCTTCTCAACATGATAGTAATTCTCATAGGAAAGAGCATAATCCTCATAGACCTCTTCTGTTGTACCGCCCATTAAGGCACCGAGGATGGCAACCGTCATACCGGCCCTGTCTTTACCTTCAACACAGTGAACAAGATAGGGGGTATCGTTTTCAATCATAAACAACAAGCCCTCTTTGAGTTTGCCGGCAAATTCATCGCTGAGCAGGTCCACACCCATATTGAGATTGACCATATTGCCACTCTCTTCGATCGACGCAAAGAAGGAAGAATTCGCACAAAATTCCTTGACCTCTTCGTCAGAATCAGAGAGATTGACAATCGTCTTGATACCGGCTTTCTCAGCCAATTCTGCAGCATAAGGTGCTCTCGGGTCTTCGATGGAGGGATGGGACGAACGATACAACTTGCCCGGGGCGATTTCACCAATGGTGACCTCCCTGAAGTTGGCGAAAATGGCATCCGAAGCATAATCCTCTCTGTCGTCCGTTCTGGTTAACTGTCTAATCTCCAACTCCTCTGCATAAGCCCCTTTCTCGACCATCTCATAAGAGACCTCTGAACCAGCCTCAAGACCATACGTCTTTGCAAAATTGGCATAATTCAACGCCATCATCAAATGACCACCGGATACTCTGACCAGCGGATCACCCATGTCAACATCACCGTAAGTAGTTACAAAAGGTGCTTCAACAGATTCCTCTTCCATCTTAATGAGAAGCATATCCCCAAGTTCAAATCCGGCCTCTTCAACCGTCTCTGCCGGGATATCCGTGTGAACATTCCCATATTTGTCAACTTCAGCAACAGTCCCTGAAACAGCAGCAAACGTCAACACTGCACAAATCAACAAAATCGTAAGAACAATACTCTTTCTTAGCATGAAAATTCCTCCCTTTCGTTTTTCCTAAAACCCCATTTTATCACACGGTCACATGAGAACGACCGTCCATACAACATGTATTCCTGAAATTGATCTCCCGATAGCTTTCTACACTGATATTCTAACACGACTTGAGACCCTTATCATTCATGGAAGTATTGAAATCCCGTGCAAGTGTGTTAAGATCAGTCAGTCAGTTTTTGTTCCGTTTGAGGAGGACATTGGCATCTCGAAAAAAAACACGACTTTTGTCAAAGAATTGCGGATCAAAATCCTCCCCCACCCAACCTTTCATTTCCTCATGTTCGGGATCGTCCGGATCCTCCAGGATCTCCAGAAGATCATAATAACCACCGATACCACCGCAATCCTCAGGCGGGCAGGCACGCTTTCCACCAGTACAAACCGGGTAGACAGTATTCTCATCCGCCGGATGAATATCCTCCAGCTTAATCACATGCTCCCAGTTGTCCCCGAAATCATAGATATAAGAGCACTCTTTGTTGTGAAGCGTAAAATAGTCTGCGATCTTCTTCTCCGGCATGGACATGTAGGACGGCCCCATTTCACTATCGGGAAAAACGATCCGTTCTTTTATGCCACTGGCGGGATTTTTCATGATAAATTCGGAAAAATGATAACCTTCCCATCCCATTGAATCAATAACGGCATAGTTCAATTCCCAGAAAGTGAAATCAGAAGGAACCTCAATCCGTCTCCAAATCATCGGTTTGATCCCCTTTAATCTGATCTTGAAGCGATACACTTCGTTGGTATACAATGTGATACCCCCTTTTTTTATTATTGAGGTTTTTAGTATAACATTGTTGAGGTTAGAACACGGAAAACAACGGGCTATTGTGAACTACCCGAAACGGCATCGTACTATTGATAGTCCATACCATATCTCATACTTTTTTCGTTCACGTCACTACTAACCCCTTCAACTGGCTACTGGTCCCCCGGCCTGTAGCCACTAACCCGCCAAGAGCCCCACCGGCTCTTGTCCTTATTCCTTTCTGTATGCTATAATCAGACTAACAAATAAAAAGGAGCTGTGAAAGTGAAAAAAGAAGAA
>CAZVWW010000056.1:0-14109 GCA_964631265.1 uncultured Thermotogaceae bacterium | reverse complement strand
GATTATTCCCGATAATTACAAGAGGGCGGTTAAAAAACATCTCCGGAAGTTTCTGAGTCCTCTCCCGGGTAGTCCAATGTTCGTCAAATTCACAGGACGGAGGAAAAAATGACCAACATTATCGTCGTGATCTTTGCCTATTTATGCGGTTCAATCCCGTTCAGTTTTCTGATACCCCATTACTGGAAAGGAACGGATATCAGGCAGGTTGGTTCGGGTAATATCGGCGCCACAAATGTGATAAGAGCCCTGGGCAAGCCCATCGGGATACTCTGTCTCGTCCTTGATTCGTTAAAGACCTATATACCCGTCATGCTCATCCGTTATGTCTTCATGAAAGGGAGCCCGGACATGCCTCTATGGTTGGCTCTGGCTGCTTTTGCAGGGGTTATCGGGCATGACTTTTCTGTTTATATGAAATTCAGGGGGGGAAAGGGTGTTGCCTCGACGATGGGTGTCTTTTTTGCCATCAATCCGGTTTCAGGTCTTGTCTTCCTAACCCTCGGTCTGACATTGGCCTTTATGACAAGGATCATGTCCGTTGCATCCATCGCAGCCTTAACCGTGACAACGATATGCATATTCTTTCTCGAGGACCAAACCGCCTTTCATTTATTGTACATTGCATTAACACTCTTTTCGATTCTCCGGCATCGAAAGAATGTGATAAGATTGATCAAGGGAAACGAAAATAAATTTATGTGAGGATGAGCCGATGACCCAAAAAAGAGACGGCATTAATTATGCAGAAGGTAATCCGGACAGCCAGGTACAAATCAAGTCCTATGACGGGGAGCCGCTGCCATTCGGGGCAACTGTAGAGGGGAATGTCACTAATTTCTCTGTTTTTTCAAGGAATGCCAAGGCCGTTGTCCTTGAACTGTATCAGGATTACTATAATCAAAAACCCTCGCATGTCTTTGAACTCGATCCAAGACGGAACAAGACAGGGGATATCTGGCATATCGCATTAGAAGGCGTTACATGCGGCCAGTTTTACGGATACCGGGTTCACGGCCCTTATAAACCGGAAGAGGGCAAACGGTTTAATCCCAACAAACTCCTGACCGATCCCTATGCAAGGGCGATCTCGGGTTCCTACAACTGGGACCGCGAGTATGCCTACGGGTATGACAAGAACTCCCCGCTCCTTGACCTTTCGTTTTCAGAACTGGATTCCGCCAGGAGCCTTGCCAAGAGTATTGTCGTCTGTGATCAGGAGTACGATTGGGAAGGGGATCAACCCATTAAAATACCCATGAACGAGACAGTCATCTACGAGATGCATGTTCGTTTTTTCACCAATTCCGACACCTCCGGAATCGAATCCCCCGGAACATTCAGAGGGATCTCACAAAAGATCGACCATCTCAAAGAACTGGGTGTTACCTCTGTTGAACTCATGCCGGTCTTCGAATTTAATTCACACGCCAACACCCATATCAACCCCGAGACAGGGGAGAAACTCATTAATGCCTGGGGATACGATCCACTTGCCTTTTTTGCCGTTGAGGGGTCTTATACCCATTCTTTCGGGACAGGTGACCAGGTCTTTTCATTCAAAAATTTTGTGAAAGAGATGCATAAGAACAACATAGAGGTTATTCTGGATGTTGTTTACAATCACACCGGAGAGGGCGGCGAGGTGGGTCCCACACTATCCTTCAGAGGGCTCGACAACGAGGTTTACTACATCCTCTCCCCTGAAAACAAGCGTTTCTACGAGAATTATTCCGGTTGCGGGAACACCCTTAACTGCAACACCACCGTCGTCAAACAGATGATCATCGACAGTCTCAGATACTGGGTCACACAGATGCACGTAGACGGATTCCGCTTTGATCTTGCAGCCATACTGGGGAGAGCCCCGTCAGGAAAATGGATTGGTGACTTTTCCCTGTTAAAGGATATTGCCGATGACCCCATTCTTTCGCACTCAAAGCTCATCGCCGAGGGGTGGGATGCTGCAGGTGGTTATTATGTCGGAGAATTCCCGAAGGGCTGGGCTGAATGGAACGGAAAGTTCAGGGATATCGTCAGGCGATTTGTCCGGGGGGATGAGGGCACCGTTCCCGAGATGGCCACCCGGATAGCGGGAAGCTCGGACCTTTATGGTAAACCCGGAAGAAAACCCTTTGACAGTATCAACTTTGTTACGGCCCATGACGGTTTCACCATGTGGGACCTCGTTTCGTACAACGAAAAGCACAACAGGAGCAACGGGGAAAACAACCGCGACGGGGCCAACGACAACTACAGTTACAATCATGGAATAGAGGGACCCACGGATGATCCGGAGATAATAAGGCTTCGAAAGCGGCAGATGAAGAATTTTGCCACGATCCTGATGGTCTCACAGGGCATTCCGATGATACTCATGGGCGATGAGATGTGCAGAACCCAGCAAGGCAACAACAACGCCTACTGTCACGACAACGAGATCACATGGCTGAACTGGGATCTCAAAGACAGGAACCGGGACGTATTCGATTTTTTCCGTAAATCCATCGCATTCAGGCAAAAGCACTCGTGTCTGAGACGCGAACATTTCTTCACGGGAAAACGCACAAAACAGGGCGTGAGAGACATCACCTGGCACGGTGTCCGGGCCTATTCACCCGACTGGTCCTCAAATTCACACACGCTTGCCTTTGTCATCAGCGGGACTGATATTGACTCATTCTCCGAACCGGACCGGGATATCTACGTTGCCATGAATTTTTATACCGGGTCACTCGATTTCGAGATACCAAAATGTAAGTTCGGAAGATGGAACCGGATAATCGACACCGCAGGAAAAAGCGGGGAGGATTTTATCGGCGAAGGTGTTCCGCTGGACGATGATCAATATACCCTCGCCCCGAGAAGCATACTCGTGCTCGAGAGCAAAGAATGAAACCGGTTTCACGTGATGAAGAAGAAAGAGGGAGGAAACCCATGAAAAGAATATGTGTGATTTTGATTGTGTTGTTACTCTTGATCGGCACGCTGTCGGCAAAGAATCTGATCATCAACTTCAAGGACGGCACACAGGTTATCTACAACCTCGAGGACATCAACTACCTCTTCTTCGAGGAGAGAACCTCAAAATTCTCGACAGTGGCCGGGGAATGGACCGGTGACAAAGGTGTTCAGAAGGTGTACATCAACAGTAACGGAGTTTACAGTGTGCAGCTGAACAACGGTTATTCCTGGAGCGGGTCTGTCAAGCTCGACAACGGGATGCTGATCATTGAAACGCCTTACCCGATACCGATCGAGTATTTTCTGAACTACAACATTCCCATTGAGGTGGCAAAAGAGGCACGGCAGAGCGTTCCCCGTCCTGACAGATGGCTCTTCAACATCTACAGCAACGGAAAGGTACTGCGCGGTCAGAAGGAGACCTTCTACCTCACCTGGTCCGGGAATGACCTGACAAGCACATCGAGCAAAACGAGAAACTCGGAGTGGCTCAAATAGGGTTGAACGATTCAAACCTCGAGTTGATCAATGTTCAGAACGAGAGCTCTCTGCACGCAGCAATAAAGAACCACATCTTTAGAGAGGGCGATCTTGTCGAGGCACGCTATAAAGGCTTTATCATCGATCTGATCCGCGACGGTCTCCTGATCGAGATTCAGACGAAGAACTTTGGTGGTCTGAGAAAGAAGATCAAAAACCTGATTGACAGCGCCAGAATCAGAATCGTCCATCCCATCGTGGTTGAAAAGCGGATTGTCCTGATGGATGCGGAAGAAAACAGGATCATCAGGAGCAGACGCTCGCCCAAAAAGGGAGACCTCTGGGATGTTTTTGACGAACTGATTTACATCCACAAGTGGTTCGAACATATCAACCTCGAGATACAGCTGCTCTTTGTGAAAGTTGAGGAAAGACGTGCCGATGATTCAAAGGGGAGCTGGCGGCGCGGCGGTGTCAGCATTATAGACGCCGGGCTTGACGAGGTGATCGATGAAAAACGCTTCATCCATCCCTTCCAATTCATCAAATACTTTCCCCCATCATTCAAAGAGAAGGCCTTTACAACGGCCGATCTGGCAAAGGGCCTCAAGATCACCAAAAACAAGGCAAGAAAGATCGCCTATTGCCTCCGGGAGTGCGGTATCTTCACGATAACCGGTAAAAAAGGGAATGCCTATGTTTACGTATTGAAGCAGTGAAGAACAAGAGATAGAATAACTCTCCCGGTAAAAAAAAGAGACAGTGTGCAAAAAACCACTGTCTCTTTTTTTGTGTTTCTATTTAGTCCAAAAAGCCGTCCACGCTGTTCCAGATGGTCCGGGAACGCGCGTCAAAGGGGTGCCCCTTCCAGATACAAAGAGAGGCTTTCTTGCCCTCTTCTATGGAACCGTAGTCTTTCTCCATGCCGAGGATCCTGGCCGGCATGATGGTCAATGCCTTGAGCATCCCGTTCTCATCGGCTCCGTAATTCACGGCCATACCGGCCTGGAGTCTGAGCACCTCTGCCGGGAAGACCGGGTGATCGCTCATGCAGCCGAAGGTTATGCCCTCCTCGAGGGCAACCCGGTAGGAGTTGAACGTCATGTCCTTCAATTCAACCTTCGATCGGCTGGCCATGATGGGGCCGAGGAGTATCGGAACGCCGGCCTCTTTGACCTGATCTTTGACCTTGATATACTCGGTGGCATGCTCGATGACCATATCGATATCGAATTCTTTCTTGATTCTGATAGCCGTCAGGATGTCCTCTGCTCTGTGACAGTGAACTCTGGCGGGTATCTCTTTTTTCAGTATCTTTTCGGCAATCTCTTTCTTGGCGTCATGTTCTGTGAAGGGCTTTTCCTCGTTCTTTGCCTTTTCCTTCTTTTTCATGTAGTTCTGACCGTCGAAGAGGAATTTCCGGATAACGGCGGCTGTTCCCATTCGCGTGACCGGCATCTTCTTCTGTTCGCTGTAGACCCGCTTGGGATTCTCGCCGGTCGCCATCTTCAGGCCGGTATCTTCCTTGAGCAGCATATCGGATGTGAGGTTTGACTTGGCATAATGAGCAACAAAACTCAGGCCGCCTACAGGATTCGCACTTCCGGGAAGCACACAGTACATCATGACCCCGCCCTTTGCACTCTCGGGGATGGATTTATCTGAAGGGGTGAATCCGTCAAGACTTCTGACATCCGCGGTGACCGGATCGCTGTATTCGTTGGTATCGTCGTATTCAAACCCGTATCCGTCGGGATTAAGTCCGATGTGGGAGTGAGCGTCGATAAAGCCCGGCATGAGCTTGCCGCCTCTGCCGTCCACGATCTCATCCACCCCGTCTGTTTCCTTTACCTTATAGCCTATTTTTTTGATATGGCCGTCTTCCAGCAGTACCTCGCCCTTGAATTCGCTCGAGGTTACCGGATAGACCACCACGTTCTTGATCAGCGTTTTCATATTATCAGCCCCTCTTTCTTCATATCGTAAGCCGGTTTCCCGCCTACAAATGTGTAAAGCACTCTGTGTGTCGGATCAAGGAGTTCTCTGTCACACAGGATGATATCCGCGTCTTTTCCGATGTCAAGGCTTCCGATTCGGTCATCAAGCCCGAGATTTCTTGCCGGGTTGATCGTAATCGCCTGAATGGCCGTTTCTCTGCTGAGCCCTTTCTTGACGGCCAGAGCTGCCTGTATGGGAAGATTATAGATGGGAATGACGGGATGGTCGGTGATCAGTGAGAGTTCTTTCACGCCTGCCTTTTCAAGAATTCCGGGCGTTTTCAGCGTGCGGTTGTTGACCTCCATCTTGTACCTTGCCGTGAACAACGGACCGACTGCGACGGTTATATCTCGCTCAGCCAGCACATCGGCGATCAGATGTCCTTCTGTGGTATGTTCAAAAGCGGGCTTGATATTAAACTCATCGAAGATCCGGAGCACGGTCATCATGTCGTCTGCCTGATGGGCATGAACATGCGCCTGGAGTTTGCCTTTGAGGACCTTCAAGAGGACCTCTTTCTTCATATCGTATTCTTTTTCCTCTTTATTATCATAATCCAGAGCGGAACGGAAGGCCTTTCTGATCTTTTCGGCCGTTGCCATCCGTGTAACGATGGTTTTATTCACCTCTGAATGTGTTCGCTTGGGATTCTCACCCATCGCCATCTTCAGAGCTGATTCCTCTATCAGTATCCGCTCGCTGTAGGGAACGCTGAGGTCATTTTTCAGCGTAACCCCCACTCCCCCGATCGGATTGGCACTTCCGGGAAAGACATTAAGGGTGGTCACTCCGGCTGCAACAGCTTCTTTGAATCCGGGATCAAACGGCTTAATACCGTCCAGCGCCCTGACTTCAGCCGTTACGGGACTTGACCATTCGTTGGTGTCGTTGTCACTTGCCTGATTCGTCTTCTCACCGTGGACACCGATGTGACAGTGCTCCTCAACCAGCCCGGGATAGACATGCAATCCGGTGGCATCGATCACCTGACCGGCGTCTGAGACTATCTTGTGGGAACAGTCGAGAATCTTACCGTCTTCGATCAGCAGATCACCGGTAAAATCTCTTTTGGTAACAGGATGTATGAATCCGTTTTTAATCAGTGTACTCATTCACAGTCACCCCCGACCCTTTTTCCTGCGATGAACGTGTCCGTGACTCTGGAGGCTGCATCAAAACAGTCTCCGTCAAAGACCGCAAAATCGGCCTGTTTTCCTTCTTCAATCGAACCGGTGCTCTCGTCAATCCCCAGAACACGTGCCGGATTGATGGTGAACATCTCCACGATCTCTTTTCTCGGTATCCTGAGCCGGTCGATCAACCACATCTGAATGATACCCAGATTCAGTGGGATCACAGGCGCATCCGTCATCATGGACAGTTCCAAACCGGCCTCATGAAGAATCCTGACGGAATTGAACGTCAGATCATATGTCTGGAAGGACTTGCCGGCGACGTTCAACGGACCGAGTATGACCGGCGCATCGAGGCCGGCTGCAAACTCCGGATTCAAGTGCAGTGCCGTTGCATGTTCCAGCGTGAATTTGAACGCGAATTCTGCAGCAATCCGTGTGATCGTTTCAATATCCTCGAGATTGGCCACATGGATACGCGCTGTTGCCTTGTCGTTTAACAGGTCGGCGAGTATCTCCATATCATAGTCGTATTCCCTGTCCTTCTCATCCTTCTCCATGTAATCTTTTGCCTTCATCAGCTTTTCGCGCAGCAGAGCGGCAACGGAGAGCCTGGTGTAAGGTGCCTTTTTTTGAGCAGACCATGTCCACTGCGGATTCCTTCCAAAGGCCATCTTCAAGATGCGCTTCGGTGTCTTGACCTGCATACGGTCAACAACCGTTCCGGCCGTCTTGACAACAACCCCTTCACCGCCGATGACATTGGCCGAACCGGGCAGGACACAGATGGTTGTATATCCCGCATTTCTGGCTTCCTCTATTCCCGGGTCAAAGGGATTCAGTGCATCTATCGCCCTGACCCCCGCGGTGGTCGGAGAGGACGTCTCGTTCACATCGTTGCCCGCAAACCCCCCTGCTTTTTCCTCAAATATCCCCGCATGTGTGTGTGCATCGATAAAACCGGGATATATCTTCTTTCCTTCAAGATCAACGATCTCCAAGGTCTGATCTTCTTCCGGTGGCTTCTCAGCCCCTGAACGCGCTAGGAGCCGATCGATTTGACCGTCTTTGACAAGGACATCAAAATCCTTGAATTCACCGGCCTGCCAGCACATTCCATTCTTCAATAAGACCAAAACCTTCACCCCTTCCTCGTGTATTTGTGAATAATAAGAGCTCATGAGTCATTTTACCATAAAGGGGCAGGAAATTAGAAAACCGTATTGGTTGATTATTTAACTTTAAGCGTTCCGAAGAATTCGGTCAGATAAGTCTCCAGGTCTTCTTTTTTCATCGGGTGCCCGAAAAGAAAACCCTGCATCAGGTTGCATTTGTTGGTCATCAGAAAATCTTTCTGTGATTCCTGCTCAATCCCCTCGGCGATAACATTCAGGTTCAGGTTCTCAGCCAGGGAGATGATGGTCTTGACGATCGAGGCGTTATCGGGAAATTCGAGGTCGAGAACGAATGATTTATCGATCTTCAGCTCATCGATGGGGAATTTCCGGAGATAAGCCAGAGAGGAATACCCGGTTCCGAAGTCGTCTATGGAGAGTTTGCACCCCATATCCTTAAGGGCCTTCAGTTTTTCATAGGCCTCTTTCTGATCCTCCATCAGGAGATTCTCGGTGATCTCGAGCATGAGATCGGAAGGGTCGATTCCCGAATCGTCGATAACCCCCCGGACGATATCAACCAGGTCATCCTGGGAAAACTGCAGCGGGGAAAGGTTGACGGAAATGGTTAGAGGATAAAAGCCCATATTGTGCCAGCTCTTCAACTGTCCGCAGGCCTCTTTCAGCACCCAGTTCCCGATTGGAACGATGAGCCCCGATTCCTCCGCGATGGGGATGAAGTCCCCGGGGGAGATGGTTCCCCTATCGGGATCCTCCCATCTGATCAGGGATTCGATCCCGACCAGCTTGCTTGTTTTGAGGTTGAACTGGGGTTGATAATTCAGAACAAACTGCTCTTTTTCAATGGCCCTGTGCAGTCTTGTCTCGAGATTAAAACGCTTCACGGCCTTTGTGTTCATCGTTTCCGTGTAGAACTTGAACTGATTCTTCCCCTTTTGCTTGGCTCTCAGCAGAGCCAATTCGCTCTTCTTGATCAGAGAGTCGACATTGTTGCCATCATCGGGGAAAGTTGCAATGCCGATGCTGGACTTTAAAAAGACCTCGTTCTGTTCGACTTTAAACGGTCTTGAAAACTTACCGAGGACATTATCGGCCAGTTTTGAGATATTTGCCCGCTGGTCGATTTCCGGGAAGATCAGGGCGAATTCATCACTTGAGACCCTGGCGATAAAATCCGATCGCCGGATCCTCTTCCGCAGCCGGCTTGCCACCATTACAAGCAGGGCATCCCCTGCATTATGGCCCATAGAGTCGTTAATCTTTTTAAAGCCGTCCAGGTCAAGTGTCAGTACCGCAATGTTCTTTTTGCTTCTCCTGGCCCGCTCTATCTCCTCGGTGAGTCTTTCATTCAGATAGGTCATGTTCGGCAGTCCGGTGAGATTATCATAGGCTGTCAGATAGCTCAACCGTTGCTCGGCCTCTTTACGGCGGGTGATATCCTGATGGGTGCCCAGAATCTTTTTCGAGTGATCATCTGAATCTCTTGTCACCCTGCCTTTAGATAAGACCCAGACCCAATTCCCTTCCTTATTCTTAAAACGATATTCGATCTCAAAGAAAGAGTCCTCCTCGTAAAAGGCCTGCTGAAGGACCGTTTTAACTCTCTCGCGATCGTCTTTGTGGATATAATGCAGCCAGGTCTCGAACGATCTGCCCAACTCACCTGTTTCATATCCGAGAAGGGATTCCCAGTCTCCAATGTCCTCAAAGTCCCCCGTTCTCTCATCGAGGATCCACAACGCCTCTTTTGCACTCTGAAGCGCTATCTTCAACTGTTCTTCTCTCTTGACAAGTCTTGAATTGGTGCGGCTCAGTTCAGCGTTAATCTCCGAGAGGTCTTCCTGCGTTGCGCGCAGCTCCTCGTTGTAGGCTTCCATCTGCTCATAATTCGCGTAAAGCTCCGTCTGCTGTTTTTCCCATTCCGCTTCCATCTGCTTCAAGTGAGAGACATTCATGATGCTGATCAAGAGGATAACTTTTTCCCGCGTGATGATCTTCTTCATCCTGAGAAAGAGGATCATCTTGTTCTCCTGCAGATCCTGAAAGACCGCCTCGGTTTCAATCAAATCCCTGTCGTGCCACAGATCCTTAAAGAATCTTTTCCATGATGTATTGGTTTCCTTGGTCGTCACTTTATGTATATTCTTGATGAGCTCTCGCTGACTGTCGGCATTGAAGAGTCGAACCGCTTCGTTGTTAACAGCCTTGACCAGCATAAAACCCTGAAGCTGCTGGATCACCTCCGGGTGGGATGCCAGAAAATCCTTGATGTTGCTGTGTTTCATTTTGGCCTCTGTTATCATATGCCACATCTCAGTGATATCCGCTTCCAGTATCGAAACCGGAACCGTTTCCAACATGGTACGATAACGCTCTTCGTCGTATTTTAGATCTCTCTCAAGTTCTTTTTCCACAGTAATATCCCGGATAATGGTCGAAAAGAACTGATCACCGGAACTGATGGCCTTAATATCCACCCACTTCAGGTAATTATCGAGGAACTGTTCCTTTCGCTCAATGACCCCGCCGGTCATCGAGAGCCTGCCGTATTCTCTGATCGCCCGGTTGTTCTTGTTGCCTTGAACCCATGGGAGGACTTCTGTGGCATTCCTGCCCTCAAAGTCCTCTTTTTTCTTATTGACAATCTTGAGAAAAGCGTCGTTGACATAGATAAATTGATAATCATAGGGTTCGCCGTTTTCATCATACAGCATCTTATGAAAGGCATAGCCCTCTTTCATATTATCGATGACATTTAAAAACCCTTTTACCCCGATGTTCTCAATGCACTGCTTCATACAATTCCCCTTTTTTTCTCTTATGCATAGGTATTGTACCATATCAAACCACAGGGATAGAGTTTTGACCCTTTTATAAAAATATTGTAATTTAATAATAAGTAAAAATGATGTCCATGAGAAAGGATAAACTAAAACAGAGATCAATGAAAGCCGGAAGCATCTGTCAAAGCGCCACACCACACGTCTCGCCCCGACCCCCCCGGGTCGGGGCGTATAAAACATCAAACACCCCCCAGGGTGTTTACCTCAAAGCCCCCGCGGATTATCAAAAAGCTCTGAAAAAATCGGGATCCACCAGCAAAAACAAATATGAAGCCATAAACACTTTACTTTCCGGAAAGCCGGTCACCCAGGGCTTTCAAGCGGTTCACTTAATTGACAAACCTTGACTGTAGCTCCAGAGCGGAAGACAATTGAGTTTCCGTGATTAGCTGATTAATCTTCAGGATCTCCCCGATCCTTTTCTTGAGAACCATCTGCTTTTCAAGGGAAGCTTCAAGTGCCGTTTTGTCGATAAAGCCCATCATAACAAGCAATCGTCCGATACGGATATCATCAGAAATATCCAGCAGATCGGAGGAATGACAATAAGGACAGTCCTTTTCCGTCTGGGTGTACTGCGGAGAGCTTGAATAAGAAATCTCTTTGCAGTTTTTGCAAAAAAACTTTTTCATCTTCTCACCTCATAATTGATAATACCATTTTACACCTTCAGCCAAAGATTGTCAAGTGAGAGAGTATTTTGAAAAAAACACAGAAGTCTTCTGAGAACCGGTATAAGACAGAAGAACCAAACACAACCGGAGGCGGGTGACCATCAGTCATGAGGGATCTCAAGCGATCTTAAAAGAGGAAAAGCCGATACTGTGAGAGGGTTGTGATAATAAGACATCAACAGTAAAATGAGAGCGTTCTATGATATAATCCTTTGTCTTGGGAATTTGGAGGTGTTAGAAATATGGAAAAGACTAAGATAATGCTTGACAGTACCTGTGATATTCCTGCTGAATGGATAGAAAAGCTGGATGCTGAGATCATTCCGCTTCATGTTTTATGGGAGGAGACTCAGGAGACTGAAGATGACAACCGGGATTATGACGATTTAGAACACTTCTGGTTTTTGCTCGATACCGAAGAGATCCTGCCGAAGACTTCACAGCCCACCCCGGTTGAATTTAAGGAGAAGTATCAGAGGCTTTTCGATGAGGGATACTCACGGATAGTCGTTTTAACCCTCTCAACAAAGATGTCGGGAACATACAACAGTGCGTTGCTTGCTTCAAAAGATTATGAGGGGAAGATAGCAGTCATCAATTCCAGGATGGCCTCAAGTGCCATAGCCGTGATCGGGTACCGGGTGAGAGAACTCCTCGATACCGGCAGGGATATCAAAACAGTTAAAGAGATAATAGAAAAAGAGCGGGAAGCGGGCAAGTTTGGCGCTTTCTTCTATGTGTCGAATTTTGATTTTTTGAGAAAGGGCGGCCGGGTCTCGAAGTTTTCAAGCTTTGTCGGGTCAATGCTGAATCTCCGCGTTGCGCTTTTCATCGATAAAAACGGCGACATGGTCCCCTTCGGTAAGTCACGCGGATCAAAACGGGCTCAGAAATTCGTCATTAAGAAGCTCAAGGAGACCTTTAAACCGGGTTCAAAAATTCGACTTGCAATGGTCCATTCCAATAACATAGACGAATGCAGAAGCCTGGAAAACAAGCTGAAAGAATCTTATGAAGTCGTCGAGAGCGTCATAACACCCATGGGAAAGGTGATCTCCTCCCATGTGGGTCCCGGAACCGCCGGTCTGGGAATTCAATTAATGGAGTGATTTCAGATGTACGGAAGAGGTGGCAGAAGAGGTCGACGAAAGCGTGATTTCTTTTCAGCCGGGGGGTTTGGCAAGAGATGGCAGAATGCGTTTTTATTACTCCTCATCGCTGAAAAACCCGGCCATGGATACGATCTGGCCCACAGGCTTGAAGATTTTGGATGCATGAAAGAGAACACCGGACAGATGGGGGCATTGTACAGGATGCTCAGTGTCATGGAGGAGGAAGGGTATATCACGGCGGATTGGATCACGAGCGAGCCGGGCCCCGCCAGGAAGATGTACAAGATCACCGATCTTGGAAAATCCAAACTCCATGAACTAAGAAAGAATCTGGATACCCTGAAAGAGACCATCGACAAATATCAGCGGCGAGTCTCTGAGCTGGATGATTGACCCTCTTCGAAGAACGCTTATAGAACCAGCAGGAAGAACACAGCTGCCCCGGTTATGATCAACAGCGGCAGGGTTTTAGCGAATGCCTTGACGAGGCTGGCTTTGTAATAGTTGATGGTCAGCACAACACAGAGATGGACCGGTGACAGCAGCACACCTGCAATGGCCGCAAAATACATCCAGGCCGGATTGGCCCCTATGGTCAACAAAAGCGGGGCCGTTATACCGACTGCACTCTGGGTGATACCGGTTGACATCCCCACCAGAATCGGTAATATGAGGGTTAAAAGGTGTATGTTTAAACCAAACGCCTCCATCTCATTGGCAATATCCATGGTCAGGTTCACTTGTGTCAGATAATTCTTATAGACAAAGAAGAGAAAGAGCAGAAAGAAGACATCGTACTTCTTCAAAGCCCGCAGCAGACTCTTCCAAAAAACCTTTCTTCTGAACAGAAAATAACAACTGATATTAAGCCCCAGGGCAATATAACCGTCTATATTGAAGACCAGGATCATGATCCCCGTCAGCAGAACAAAGAGGACGATCCATAACCCCTTCAGTTGATGCCGGCCGGGCCATTTAATCCGTGGCAGTCGAAACCCGTTCAGAAAGAGCCAGCCGGAAACCGTTGCGATGAAGAAGATGGGGATCAGGCTGATGGAAAACGGGGCAAGCTCTATGCCTCCGAGAGAGACCATGATGTAAAAGGCCGGATAAACGGGCCAGAATATCTCGACCACATGGCGGAACCAGTAATTGACGATCATCATATAGTCCTTCGAATACCGGCTGCTGCCGCCCTCCTTTTCGGCCGCTTCAGAAACCTTACCCGACCCGATCATGTCAACAATCGGCGCCGTAAACATGGCTCCCCCGGGCATCGGCAGAAACCCGATCATCATCGGCATGAATGCCATGGACGTCCGCTCGTCAAAGAGCGAGCGGGTTGAACGCGCAAACTGTTTTGCATCCCCGGACTCATCCAGACCACTGCTGAAGAGATAGATGAAAAAGACAGTGGCCAGCAGTTTGAAGAGGTCGGGTTCCTCAAACGGGGTGTAAAAACTTGAGAAGATGGAGAAGAAATCAAACCGGAAGCCGATGATGGTGGCGAGTGCTCCCAATATGGCCAGGATCACGTTTTTTGTGATGCTTTGAATGATGATCAGGACGATCAGTGAGACGATGATGGTTAAAACTGCCATGGTATCACCCCGTTTTATCTTGGAAATTTGCGCGTTTTTCAAACGCTTTCAAAGATAAGGATACCATATTATCTATGGTTTTGTTCAACGGGGATTTTTCTACAGACATTCCGAAAATCAGAGGGACAGGTCCCTTGATTACGAATTCATAATCAAGGGACCTGTCCC
>CAZVWW010000055.1:0-14297 GCA_964631265.1 uncultured Thermotogaceae bacterium | reverse complement strand
AAGCCCGTTCAAATTGTGTTATCGATAATAGTTAATTGTTTAGTCACCGGGACATCAATCACCGGGACAGGTCCCTTGATTACGAATTCATAATCAAGGGACCTGTCCCGGTGATTTATTATCCTTCGTTTTTCCTTTCTTACTGAGGAATGTGAAGCATCAAGTAGTCCTCTCCGTGTTTTAACGCTATTGTTACCTCCTTTGGAAAATCAGGCTGTTGACAGGTAGAACGCTACACGGTCTATGATATAGATACACTAAGAAGGAGGTGGGCAGGATGTTTAAAAGAATACCTTCCAGTAAAAAGAAAAACACAGAGACCATAATAAAGGAAAACAGAGATAATCACTTCATGTTTCGCTGTTTATAATTCATAGTTTACCACTCACACTGCCGGGGAAGATAGTCTCCCCGGTTTCTTTTTTTACCAGTTTGAGGTCCCTCTTGCCGGATAGATACCCAACACAATCAATCTGATTCTCTCGATAACAAATTCATCCGTTGAATGGATTAAATACCCCGTGGAGAAATCGTCTCTGTCAATATTCTGCGGATCCTTAACAAAAACCGCTGCTTTGTCTGTTACAACGGCTTTCGGCCTCTTGTAAAACAACTCATATTCTTCAAAATCTCTCGTCTTTTTCAAACGAACAATGGCGTTGTTCAGAATCCGGTACCGAATATCCCCTTCATTAAAAGCATTTGCCTCGTAACGCCATTTCATCCTCATAAACATATCCTGATGCATTGGATAGCCATCATTGCCCGGTTCATCGGAAGGCCCCGGTTCTTTTGAAACAACGGGAAGTTCAAGATGCCTCAAAAGGGTCTGATCCACCTCTTTATCTTCAAGCAGGATCCCGGGATACTGTTCGCGCCGTCTAAGGGCCTCCATCAAACGGTCGTCGATACCATGTTTTGCACTCAAGACGGGAAATATACCACCCGAAATCAGCCCCTGAGCTATCCGCATGATAACTTGCGCACTTCTGAAAGAAGCATTTGAGTAGAAAGGGGCGATATCCTCCTCGAAACGATATTCAGAAGAACGAAGATCCTTCGGAAAGAGTTGTGTATAACCAATAACACAGGCATCTGCCCCTGCCTTTGCTGCTTGAGTCGACAGCCAGGCTCCGTACTCAAACAACAGCTGATAATTACTTATACAGCCCAGTGTGAACGGCGAAATATCCTCAAGAATCTCGGGATACTCCGGATAATAGATACGGTAATCAAAAGAGGTCTCAACTATCTCAGACCGGGCCGATGATATCATCAAAAAGCTGAGCAAGAGCGTAATAAGCACCTTCATGGTTGTTATCCTTTTCCGTGATACTGTCAGCATTCTCCTTGAGTTTCGGAGTGGCATTCTGCATTGCAATTGAATAGTTCACCACCTCAAAGGCAAAGACATCGTTGTCTCCATCTCCTATCATCATCGTTTCATTCAAATTGAAGTTCATGTAATCGGCTAATTCTTCAAGGGCAATTCCCTTGTTAGTTGCCTTCGGTATAAAATCGAGATAGATTGAGAAAGATTTGAAGATATTGACTTTGTCGCTAAATCTCTCGATACCGGTTTTTTCAACCTCTTCAAGAATCTCCGGCTCTCCTATCGCTAAAATCTTAACAGGTGCATCTTTCCTGTCAATGAACTCGATCAAGTCGTCCACAATAACATAATCCATCCCCGAGTGAATGGAATAATTTCGGATTTCGTCGTTATCAACCTCTGAAATAAGCCGGTCATCTACATAGATATGGCCGTGGACATTGTTTTTTCTTAAGAATCTGATGATCTCCTTTGATGTCCGGGGATCGATCTGATGATGGATAACCGGTTCCGCTTGTCCGGGAATGATGACCATACTGCCGTTGTAGCTTATGATGGGGAAATTCCGGCCGGGAAAGAATTCCCTGATGATCTTCACAGTTGAACCGTGCATTCGTCCGGTGCAGAATATGATTCTTTTTCCGGCGTCTGCCAGCTTATTGATGGCCCTGACGGTGTTCCCGGATAAGACAAGGTTATCATCAATCACTGTGCCGTCTATATCGAGTACGATATTCTCAAATGGCAAGTTCTTTCGACCTCTCTTTCAAAATCTCTTAGAATGGTTTCGGAGTCCAAGCCGGCATCGATGAGTAATTCCTGCCGTTTACCGTGCGGAACAAATCCGTCGATTCCATAGCTCTTGAAGAAATCTATTTCATGCCTGTAATGTTTGTTGAGATAAGACAACAGAAACTGCCCGAACCCGCCTTTCAACATCCCCTCTTCAATGGTCATGACAAGCTTCTTTTTTTTCGGATATTGATTCTGCCGTCTCCTGAAAAGACCTGATATCAGTTCAATATCCAGAGGCTTGATTGACGAGACATTGATGACTGTAACACTTGTTTCAAGTGACTGCGCAATCTCTTTGGCAACATGAAACATCGTTCCCACCGCGAACACAATGATCTCCCGATCATCCCCCGCTTCTGAAGAAAAGAGGTGTTTGTCCCATTTGAAGGGATTGAACTCCGGGGTCTCCTCTATCATCTCATCAATGGAATCATACCCGAGGATCTCCTTTTCCCTGGGATATCTGATGAACGTTGGGTGTTTGACATGCCAACCCTTTTCCAAAAGGTATTTCAGTATACCGATCATCGTCGTGATACTGTCCGGGGCCAGTAAATGAAGTCCGGGAATACTCAGCAGGAAGGCAATATCGAATGTTCCGTGATGAGTCGGCCCGTCCTCACCAACAATCCCCGCTCTGTCAAGACCCACAAGGACCGGAATTTTCTGTAAAGCGACATCATGGATGATCTGGTCATAGGCCCTCTGGGCAAAGGTTGAATAAACCGCGAAAACCGGATGAAGTCCTTTCAATGAAAGTGCGCCTGCAAAAGTCATACAGGACTGTTCCGTTATCCCGAGATCGAAGAATCTCTCAGGGTGTTTGATTCTGAAGTGTTTTAACCCTGTTCCATCTTCCATTGCAGCGGTTATTGCGACAAGTTTTGGGTCAGAATCCGCATATCGTGAAACTGTATACCCAAAAGCATCACTGTAGCCGATGAAATCGGGCATCTTCTCTACATAACACGTTGCGGGTTCTGTTGGACCGACACCGTGAAATTCCGTGGGTTCTCTCTCGGCATACTCTATACCGCGTCCTTTTTTTGTTTGAACGTGAAGTATGACGGGTTTTTCATGATATCTGTGCAGATTGTCCAGCACTTTCGTCATTAATTCCATATCATGCCCGTCAACGGGACCGATGTATTTGAAACCCATATTCTCAAAGATGTTTTTGGGAATTAGATTGTGTCTCATGTTATCTTTGATCCATTCAAGAACCACTTCCAAACCTGTCAAATGAGTGGTTTTGAGAAATTGCTTCAGCTGTTTTTTAAAGGCGTTGTAGCCCTTTGCAGTTCGTATCAGTGAAAAATTATTGGCAAATGAGCCGACGTTGTCTGAAATGGCCATACCGTTATCGTTGATGATGATCTTGAGTTTGCTTTTCTGGGCAGCTACCTGATTCAAGGCTTCAAGAGCATTGCCCGAGGTCAGTGCGCCATCCCCGATAACGGCGATGACTTCCCCGGGTTCTCTCGAGATTTGCTTGGCCTGCTCATATCCGAGTGCCGCTGCTATTGAAGTTCCGACATGCCCTGCGCCAAATGCATCGTATCGGCTTTCATTGATATTGGTATAACCACTGATGCCGTTTTTTGTTCTTAATGTATTAAAATCGCTGTACCGGTCCGTGAGGATCTTATGAGTATACGTCTGATGTCCCGTATCCCAGACAAGGACATCTCTTTTCGGGAAATCAAATATTTTGAAGAGAGACAACGTCAGTTCAACCGTGCCAAGATTAGAGGCAAGATGTCCGCCATTCCTGTTCACCGTCTGCACAATTGCCTCTCTTATCTCCGAGGCCAGTTCAGTCATATCTTCAGGAGACATTGATTTCAGCTTTTCTGTAAGAATTCCCGGGCTTTCAAGAAATTTCCTCTTCATTGTCAATCTCCCCCTTAATCTCATCTATCTTAACCCTGGCACTGTTAACCTTCTTCTTTGCCGTTTTATACAGATCGACTGCTTTCTGATATTCTGCCATTGATTCTTCCAGGGGCAGTTCCTCATTTTCCAGTTTTTTCACGATTTCTTCAATTTCTCCAATCAGTTCTTCAATTGTTTTTTTGTTGTTTTGCACTACATCTCCCCCTTACTTCAATGGTCCGTCAACTTTTTTTTATCAACCTGCTTTGCTTCTGATTTTACCGTTCCATCCTTCATAATGATCTCAAAGAGGTCTCCCGGTTTAATTGTCAGAACGCTTTTGAGTATTTCGCCTTCCTTTTCAACCCTTGCGTACCCCTTCTCGAGATACCTGTCAGGGCTGTTGGCGGTGAGCCGGCCCTGTAGCGAATCCAAACTTGACCTCAGCAAAGACAGCTTTGATGATAACGGTTGTTTTCTTAGAAAATCACCGATACTGTCAATTTTGTACTGTAGTTGTGTGATCCGGCTCCCGGCTATATAGTTCAGTTTATCATATTGGCTCTTCAGGATGATCTCATTCTGATTCAGTTTGTTTTCAGCATTTGCAAAACGCATCCGTTTTGACAGGTTCAACAACGTCTCTTCTTGTTGATTCAATCTTCCCCTGACGCGTTCATCGATATCCTTTAGAGTTCTTCGTGCCTGTTCCATCGTATCCCTTAAATCAATCGTTGCAAGAACCGCTGCACCGGTTGGTGTGGGAGCAATGCAATCAGCTGCATACTCACTGAGGGTATGATCAGTCTCATGTCCTATGCCTGCAATGATTGGTTTTTTAGAATCTCTGACGGCGATAACAACCTCCCTCTCATTAAAACACCATAAATCCTCAAGCGATCCCCCTCCCCGAACAATGAGAATGGTCTCACACCGGCTGTTTTCAGCACGCTTTATGGCTCCCGCTATCTGTCCCGATACATCCCCCTGTACGCCGGTGTGGAACAATTCCAGTTCGATGAGCGGATACCTTGTCTGAAGTGTTCTGATAACATCACTCAATGCTGCTGCTTCTCTTGACGTTACAACAGCAATCCTTCCAGGCATTTGAGGGATCTCTCTCTTTTCCTCAGGAGGTTTGGGAATGACCCCGGCCTGTAGCAGGTCCTCTTTCATTTTTTCAAACTTCATCTGCAGATAACCCTTTTTTGTCACCTGCCTCATAGAACTGACATACAGTTGAAGAGCCCCTCTTTTCTCATAAATGGATATTCTGCCAAGTGCCTCAACAACAGTACCGTCTTTTATGTTCTTCGAAACCTGTAACGGGATGTTGAAAAAGACACAGTTTAAAAGACTGTCTTCCTCTCGAAGATTAAAATACGCATGTCTGTTATATTTCCGGTAACCACTGATTTCGCCGGTCACTGTTATGTACCCGCCTATCTCCTCATCATTGCCGATCCTTTCTTTTATCTTCACCAGTATTTCCGAGACCGTAAAAGCCACTCTAATGATAACTCCTTCTTATGAAATATTTTTTGGATTATTCCGTCTTCTATTATACCCCAATGGGGTATAAAATTCAAACAGTTCCCGGCTCAGCGGGAACTCAATTTCTATGGAGGTGTCATTGTGCACAAAAAGGTAACGATCTATACAACACCGAGCTGTCCGCATTGCAGTTCAGCCAAGCGGTATTTCAAGGAACTGGGTATCCCGTTTAAACATTACGATGTTTCCAAAAACAAACAAGCCGCTGATAAGATGGTTAAAAAGACCGGACAAATGGGTGTTCCTGTGATAGAGATTGGCAATCAGATAATCGTTGGTTTCAACAGGAGCCGAATCGACCGGATAATGAACGTTGCTTAACGCTTTTAATAACTTATTGCAGACATTCGCTCAACAATGAATCAAAATCCCGGGTCTCTTCATCGCAGGTGGATACTGAAAAGGACAGATCTATTTCAATATCCATCTGCTTAATTCTATCATTTGCCAATAGCCTTCTTTCAACTTCCTCCATTTTTTTGTTAATAACCTCTTCAGATATTTCCTTCAAAAAGAGCATAAAGGCCCCTTTTGTATACAATCCGATAAGATCGCCTTTCCTTATGCCATCAATCAACACTTCTGACGTAATCTTCAGAAGAACATCCGATACGGTATCCCCGTATTTCGCATTGATCGATTCAAAGGTGTCGATCCGGATCAACACAAGTGACCCCGAATAGTTGTATCGCCGGCAGTTGTATATTTCTCTTTCCATTTGTTCGGCGAAGTAACTGAATTTATTAACACCTGTCAGGCTGTCTCTCATCTCTTCATTCTTGTAGGAAAAGATGATCTCGAGGGATTTGATGACAAATTTTGCCAGTTCAATCTTTATGCTCTGGGATTCAAGACTCCCGGCCCTGTTTTTCCTGACATTCAGAGACAGTTTTTCATTCAAAAATGTACATTTTACACCCTCAATATAGGTTGCCTCCCGGTTATGATTCTCAATCTGAACGATAAGCTTTTTATCCAGAAAGAGCTCAACACCGCCAATAGCAGAATCATTTTCAAACAAGATTTCAAATACGTCTTTCAAGGCCTTTTCGGGTTTATTATCACTACTGCTGATCAATCTGTCAATATACTGGTTCAGTGTTATTAATTTTTCCTTACTCGAACACCAGATCTCAGATTTCTCAGAGTTTTTTCCGACCAGCCGTTTAATCTCTGAACGCTGCCGCCGTTGTTCTTCCACCAAACTGTTGTAGTTCCCGATCAGTTCATGCATCGCCCGGGGCAGGTGTCTTTCCTCATCAATCGTAAAGGGTTTGATGTTTTCCATATAATGATTGAGCTCATGCAGGAAGTCCAGCTCGTCTTTCATATAATTAACAAAGAGTAATTTGACAACAAAAAACAGTGCGAGTCCGGCAAAAAAGGGAAGAATCAGGGGTGGAAAACGCTGAAAGATGTACTCTTTCAAGTTTTTATAGGTCACAATCTTCATAGAGCCATAATCAGTTTCCATTCCGTTGAAATAGTAAAAGGCGTCCTCCCATATTGAAATCCCGCTTGTCATAGCGTCTGTTTTAAACATATTGTAATAATTGACAAATTCGGGACTTCCGGAACCAAAATCCATACCGAGATTATTCTTGTCAAAGATGATGATATTTTCCAAATCAAGTGTTTTACGATAATGACCAAAAAAGGCCTTAACAGAAACCGTACCAACATAAATCCGATTTTTTTCAAGGATGCCAATATCGAAAACATCCATATCCAGAAAGGGATCATAATAGAATCCCGAAATGGCAACTCCCTCGTTAAGGATAATATCAAATATCGGATTAAATGACAGATTACCGATACCATTTATCAACCTGCCGTATTGAAGTAAAACCTCTCCGGAGCTGTCTGATATGATCACTCTTTCAAAGGTTTCCGGATTATAAATCAACTTATCGTTCAGGTTTTTAAAATTAAATGCCAGCAGACTCTTGTTGACTCTGTTTTTATCACTCAGCGTCCTGTTTAGGTCATTATAACTGTTAAATCCCAAAAAAAGGATGTACAGAATATAGAGTAATATCCAGACAAGGATTATGATATTGATTCTTCTGTTTACGAACATCATCGGTCTATTCATTCATCACGTTCTCCAAACCATTGAGAAAACCATCTTCAGAAAATTCCACGAGTTTAATATCCAATGTCCCCCGGTGGTTAAGATAATCATACAATACCTTGATGCGCTCATCATACTCGTATTCATATGATAAATATGCTTCGGAGCAGCTCTCCAATTGTGCTTTGATGTACTGAGTGTACTGGTCGATGCGGACATTTGACAGAGGCTTTGTCAACGCAAATCCTCTGACACCGTAAATATTTGTTCCCCCATAATAAAGACTTTCCCAGCCGACGGCTTTATCAGAGATAAAAATCCTGTCCCTGGGATAACCGACAATCTTCTCGAGAATCGAAACGACCTTCTTTGTTTCCAAAAGCAACAGCAGATCCGTCCGTTTTTCGGGGGGGTGCTGTGATGACTGTTTCTTCTTGTTGATCTCTTTGATAATCGTTTCTATGGCGTTATCAGTCTGTTCGTCCCCTGTCTCTTCAAGGCGGAGGACTGCAGCATCGGGATTTTTCCTCAAGAGGGCTTCAACCAGCGATTCTTCATATACCCTGTCCCTGTCTCCGGTTACGATCAGCAGATTCTCTTCGAAATGTCCTTTTTTGAGCATTGATTCAGCCATTTTTTCGGGATCAGGGAGCAGGTTAATACAATAATCTCCGTCCGGTTTGATACATTCCTTGGAAATATTGAGCAGAACCGGGGAAACACCGGAAAACTCTCTCTTACAGTAATAGTCAGTAATAAACGTTGTGTTCTCTTCCGAAAGATTCATCAGGACGAAGTCCGGTTTAAACCGGCTGTTGATTTCAGCTATCCTTGATGTTGAACCCCGGCGCTGTCCTGTATAAAAAGATTGAAAAACCAGGTCTGTTTTTTCCGCTTGAAGCGGTTTGCTCAAGGATTCAATAAACTGTATCTCCTGATAGCTGTTGATGTTTTCAGTTGTTTCGTCATAAAAATACACCACGACCATCTCATCATGAATACCAAAGAAAAAGAAGGCAGCAATCCCCAATGCCAATATCAGTATCAGGATATAGAAAAAACGCATCAGACTCGTCATATTGAACACTTCACCAAACCGTTAGGTTTGAAACCGCTTATGGTTTTCCGGGAGAACCGATTTATAAACACGTACGCCACCGCTTTTCACAAGTGTTTTGGAATGACCAAAGCACTCCTTCATGGTCTTTTTGATCCTTTCCCCGCCTTTGTTGTGATAGGCAACAACATGCAACGCACCGTTCCCTTTCAGATATTCAGGGGCTTTCTTAACCGCTTCCATCCAGATCTTTTTCCCGGCTGCCATTGGCGGATTAAAGAGAATGTCATCAAACGTCATTTCCTCCCAGGGGTCATAAAGATGCCCAACTCTTATGTCGGGTTCAATATTATAGGCAAGCGCATTCCTTTTCGCAAAATCAACGGCTCTTTTATTAATGTCACTCATGTAAAGGGATATAAAGGGATTTTCCTTTTTCACCACGATACCGACCATGCCATAACCACATCCCAGGTCCAGAACAGATTTCCCCTGGAGTACGATATTCTCGACAAAGACCTTCGTCGGGCGATTGACTTTCCCAAAAGAAAAGACACCTGAAGGGGATTTGAAATCATATTCATGTCCGCTCTTCATGTTCAGTTGGACGTTCTTGACTTTTAATTTTGACTTGGGTGTCTCAGAATAATAATGATCAAAACGTTCCGTCACCAGAATCAATCCTCTTCATCGGGAAGCATCTCAACATTATCGTCATCAGATGATTCGGCATTTGATATCACAGAATTTTGATCTTCATAAAAGTGTTCAAAGGGAATGGAGTAAGTCTGTCCTGAATCAGTCTGGGCGGTGACTGTTTTTGAAAAGACATTACTGTTAATGACTTTACAGACCTCCCCCTTATACTGCACAATGCTTCCCTGACCCGGTATGCCTTTCATCATGTCCTCATAGTTATCCACTTCATAACGCAAACAACAAAGGAGCCGGCGGCACTGTCCGGATATCTTGGCGGGATTGATCATCAACTGCTGCTTCTTGGCATCTTTCAGAGTAATCTTGTCAAAATCACGGAGAAAACGTCTGCAACATACCGGCTGTCCGCAAAGGCCAAGTCCCCCGATAAATTTCATCTCATCCCGCACACCGACCTGTCTCAGCTCGATTCTTGTTTTGAACGTTCGCGCCAGTTCTTTCACGAGTTCTCTGAAGTCCACTCTTCCCTCAGCACTGAAATAGAAGAGGAGTTTTGAACGGTCGAACATATAAACCGCCTTGAGCAACTTCATCGGTAGTTTCAACTTATCGATCTTCTCAAGACATATCTCATACGCTTCCTGTGCATCTTTCATGTTCTTTTCATGCTTTTCAAAATCCTCTCCGGACAATGGCCTTAAAATCGGTTTAAGGTCATAGTCGGTTTCGTTAACATCAACTTCAATTGGTCCACCGATCACAGTGCCCACCTCTAGTCCGAAAAAACTCATCCCTAAAACCTTGTCTCCTCTTTTCAACTGTCCGTCGAAGGTAAAATTATAAATCTTTCCAACTTCCATGAACTCCACTTTATACACTTTTGCTAACATTTTCATTTCATCACTCCTGTAGTACTCCGTTTTTTAATCAGTTCGCATTGACATCAGCTTGTTAATAAAACAGATAAAGATTATCTCCGGATTAAAGGTGACAACCCGGCTCTCTGAAATCATCGAAATAAAGTCAAAAAGCGCTTTAACCCTTTCACTGCTCAGTATTGGTTTTTGTCTTATCCATTCAGTGTTCATAACAGTGTATCCTGTTTTTTCATCCAGATTGACGATTTGAAGTTTCAGTATATCAAAGACAAAGGCTCTCGCAATCATAAAGAACCGCTTAAAAAACCGGCTGAAGAATCTGGTCTTTCCTGTTTTTGAAGATAGCGTCATTAGTTCGGAAAAGACCGTCATAAGCTGAAATCTGGTCTTTTTGGACCCGGGACTGTCAAAAGGGTCCATCTTAAAAAACAACCGCTCCATGAGAACAAGCGCAGTTGAACTGAGGAGTATCTCAGGACTCATCTCCAACTCCCCGAATAAATCAATATCGTCTTTTTCAGCACAAAGGTATCCGTATATCCTCAACAACTCTTCCGGGCTCTGTTCGCGCAGTCTCTTGAAGAGGGTTCTCTGATTCGGGATATTGACATCGGACACTTTCAACAGAATATTAAAAGATAATCGTGAGAGCCATACCAGTTCGTGGATAACAGCCAAATCATCGGAAAAAGCCTCGACGCGGTTTTCAACATCTATACAATACAACCGACTCCTGATAGTGGGCAGTAATGCATAAAAGGATTCTGTCGTGCAAATAAAAACCTGTTCTTTCGGGGGTTCCTCTATGAGTTTTAACAGACTGTTTTCTGAGATGTTATTGGCATGCTCTATCATGTTGACAACACTGTACTTTTGTTTAAGAAAGCCTCTTGAAAGTGATGAATAAGTCACCAGATCTCTTACATCGTCAACCTTTATCTCGTTTTCAGCGTCAATTTCATAATAATCATTACTGTTAAAGACCTTGCTGAAAGGAAATCCCTCATATTCACTGATAAAAGCTCTGCTAATCTCCTTTAACAAAAAACCATCGTGTCCTCTGAAACAGACCGATGGAGACTGATAGGCATCCACGAGCTCTTTAAACCTTTTAAAGGCATCCCCATAGTTTTCAAGAATGAGTGAGCGCAGCTCTGTTCCTGCCTTCCGAATCGTCATCTGTATAGATCCAGAACCAGACCGTTAATCTCTTCCACTTTTCCGGCAAAATTAATCGTATTCTTTTCATTGTCCATGAGCAGACCGGCCATCTGATGAACCTTCTCATCAACTTTTTCAGCAATCATATATAATTTGGGATAATCAACATCCATTCCCATATCTTCTTTAACCTTATAAAGGCCTTTTTCAATGAATTGAAGGAACTTTTTAATACTCTCTCTGTATCCCTGAAAATTCCTGTGTGTGGGAGAGCGCGAGAAACGGTTTCCTGAGGAAAGAACAAATTCCAGATATTTCTTAGCCTCTTCTTCAGCTTTTTCCAACTGAATATCACCAAGCATGTCCATAAAACCGTTCCATACCTGGGAACTCCCTTTGTTCTTATCAGAACCCTTTATTTTTTTCCTCTTCGCTTCTTTTGATTTCTTGTCTTTGTCCACAGAATTACCTGTCGGATTAATCCTCATGACATCGCCTCTTTATAAACACCCGTCGCATCTCTATTATATCATTTCCTTGCACAGCCGTAAAGCACGTGTTGCATCTTTCGCATAACCGTCACAGCCAAATCTATCGGAGAGTTTTTTATTCATGGATGCCCCGCCGGCAATGACAGGTATCTTGAGCCCCGCTTGAACGATGGCCTTTCTAACCTCTTCAACCCTTGCCACAGTGGTGGTCATCATTGCAGAAAGTCCGATGATTTCCGGCTCATGTTTTTTTACGGCTTCTAATATCTTATCGGCACTGACATCCTTACCAATATCGACAATCTCAAAGCCGCCACTCTTCAATACAGTACCGACTATCTTTTTACCGATATCATGAACATCCCCTTCAACGGTTGCAAGGAGTATCTTCCCAAGCGTGGCCTTTTTCCCCTCAGACATCGCGTTAAGCCTGTCAAATTCCGGTTGAGCCGTTTCAGCAGCCAGAAGAAGATGCGGTAAAAAGAGGGTTCCTTTACCATAAAGTTCTCCAATCTCCTCCATGGCTTTACCAAGAACCTTTTGACTGACTTCTATAGGATCCTTTTTCTCCAACTCGCTTTTAATCCGATCTTCCAAAGCCTTGCTATTACCGTTTAACAGATAACGGGTGATCGGATTTTCAATCTCCGGTTGCTCTTCTTTTGTTACCAGCTCTCCTTTTAACGAAAGACTGCCGTACATTGTTTCAAGCACAACCCGGTCACCGGTATTCATGATTGCCGAGCTCAAACCATTCCCAATCGCTTCTGCAAGAAAAGCGGCATTGATGCCGGAACGCCCCGGAAGGCCGAAGCTCAGGTTGGAGAGACCCATTGTCGTCTTCAAGCCGATTTGAGTCAACATTCGGACGGTCTGCAGGGTTACACCGGGATCGTTATTGGCCCCGAGGGATAAGACCAGAGGATCGGCAACGATCCTTTCTTTTCTGACACCAAGCTCCGATAGACGTTCGACACCTTCTTTAATGACACGGACCCGGTCTTCAGCCGTTTTTGGAATTCGTTTGGTCATAGCCAGAAGAATAAGCATCCCCCCGTATCGCTTCAAGAGAGTGGCTTTCCTCTCCAAACTCTTAGGTGTTACCCGTGCTGAATTAATAAGCGGCCTACCCACATACTCAAACAAGGCTCTTTTCAGATATTTGTTGGACTGGATGTCCAGGGAAAGCGGATTCGACGATAAGCGGTCCAGTTCAACAATCACCGAACTGAAATGCTCCTTATCCAGGATCTTCTCGATGCCGAGATTTATATCCAGAAGCTTGGCCCCTTCCATTTCCTGCTCCCGGGAGAGGGTGAGGATTCTGGAAAAATCCCTTTCTTCTATTTCATTTTGAAATCGCCTTTTTGATGCCGGATTGATCCTCTCTCCAATCGGGGTAAAGGGGTAAAAGGTGAACAGCTTTGTTCTTGACGAGAGATACTCCATTTTTTCAATGACAGATAAACCCTTTGCTCTTTTTGAGGCATCAGAATGCTCAAACCCGAGATTTTTATCAACAAGGGTCCTGAGAACACTGATATGCTCAGGTCCCGTTCCACAACACCCCCCGATAATCGAAGCTCCTAATTCAACAAAATCCTGGGCATCGACAGCAAACTCATCCGGTCCCATTTTATAGACTAATCTGTCATCTTCAAGATAGGGTTTTCCCGCATTGGGTTCGACGGAGAGGGGCTTTCCCGTATACATCGCGAGTTCTTTAACAAGCTTTCTCATCTTTTTGGGCCCGACGGTACAGTTAACGCCCACTACATCCACGTCCAAATCATCCATGAGACCGGCAAAAATAGCAATGGATGTTCCGGTAACACTTCTCATAGTCTCTTCAAACGTCATCTGCGCTATGACAGGCTTGGATGTGTTCACATCTCGAATAGCCAGTATAGCAAGTTTTAATTCCTTCAGATCCGTCATGGTCTCAATGATAAAACCGTCCACTCCCATATCGTCAAGGATATGTGCCTGTTCGTAAAAAGTGTGGTATATCAATTCAGATTTTGCTTCACCAACCGGTTCGGGAAACTCGCCGGTCGACGAAAAATCTCCAAATACCAGCGTATTGGATTTTTCGGCGCTCCTTCTGGCAATCGTGACAGCTGCTTCGTTGATATCTTCTGTCAAGGTGTCATATCCCAGCGTCTTCAGTTTTAACCGGTTAGCACTGAAGGTATTGGTCAGGAGGATATCAGCCCCGGCATCGCAGTACGCCCTCTGAAGTTTTTCCACAACAGCCGGCTCTTTGAGATTCAAGACCTCTCCCGGCAGATCTGAATAGCCCATTTTGAAAAACTGTGCCCCGTATGATCCATCGAGTATCATCGTTCCCCTTACCAGTCTCTTTATAAACGTTTCCCTTTCCATAGTCAATACTGCTACTAAAAACATATACATAAGTATA